>JAEUNB010000126.1 GCA_016790625.1 Betaproteobacteria bacterium
GTTTGCAAACCGTCATCGCTACCGTCGGCGCACTGTTCCACGCGCAACGTACCGGTCAAGGTCAGGCAGTGGAAGTCACCATGTTCGAAAGCCTGTCGCAATTCGTGCTCGGCGATCACATGGGTGGCCGCACCTTCGAGCCGCCGATTGGCGATGCCGGTTATGCGCGCCTGATCGCGCCGCATCGCCGTCCCTATGGCACCAAGGATGGCTATCTGTGCGTATTGATCTACAACGACAAGCACTGGACCAACTTCTTCGATGCCATCGAGCGGCCGGATCTGAAGTCACATGAGCATTTCTGTACGCACACTGCGCGCGCGGCAAATATTCGCGAGGTCTACTCCTTCGTTGCCGACATCATGGAGACGCGCACCACGGCCGAATGGCAGGCGCTGCTGGAGAAAGCCGATATTCCCAATACGCCGATGCACAGCATGGATTCGCTGATCGACGATCCGCATCTCAATTCGGCGGGGTTCTTTCCGGTTTACGCACATCCGACCGAAGGGCAGATTCGCCACACCGCGCCGGTGGGGGAGTGGAGTGAGACGCCGCTGTCGATTCGGCGGTTGGCACCGCAGTTGGGCGAGCACAGCCGCGAGATTTTGTGCGAGGCGGAGCTGAGTGAAGACGAGATTGAGGCGATGTTTGCATCCGGTGCAACTCGTGCAGCTGACACAAAATCTCCATCACAGTGATTCGAGCGCTTTTTATCTGCACTCAAAACCGTCTTCGCAGTCCGACGGCAGAACAGGTGTTCTCGTCCTGGCCGGGCGTGGAGACAGACTCGGCTGGCTTGGGCAATGACGCGGACCTTCCTTTGTCGGTCGAGCAGATTGAGTGGGCCACGACCATTTTTGTAATGGAGAAAGCCCATCGCAATCGACTATCTGCAAAATTCAAACCTCATCTTCGAGACAAGAAAGTCATTTGTCTCGACATTCCTGATGACTACGAATTCATGCAGCCGGAGCTGATTCGCTTGTTAACGGTAAAGGTTGGACCTTTCCTCAGTCGAGGGTAACTTCAAACGCCGATCTCTATGACTGGCGCGCTTCTCAGGTCAAAAGTGCTCTGAAACCCGCATGAATAAACGACCTTCACGTCGACGTGCTGGCTAATAGTCGCGTCGGGTCAATACGCTTGTGACCAGTGTGCGCAAATCCGCCGCTTTGCCGTCCCTATAATCATCACATGCCTTCCGATGTCCCCACCAACACCAAGTCTCATTGGTGGTCTTCCCCGTATCTGCTGCTCACCCTCACCAGCCTGTTCTGGTCGCTCAACTGGGTGATTGGCCGCGCGGTGGTGGGAAAAGTGCCGCCTATTGCGCTGGCCTATTGGCGGTGGGTGATTGCGGTGCTGATCATGCTGCCGTTCGCGATTCCGCAGATACGCCGCTCATGGCCGTTGATCTGGAAACATCGCGGCGTGATTGCGCTGCTGGCATTGGTTGGCACCGGCTTTCACAACATGGTGTCCTACATCGGCCTGCAATATACGACCGCCACCAATGGTGTGATGCTCAACTCGGCCATCCCGGTGCTGATTGTTTTGCTGGGCGTGCTGTTTTTTCGCCAGCGGGTGGTGGCGACACAAGTAATCGGTGTCGCCATTTCGCTGACCGGCGTGCTGGCGATCATGTGCAAAGGTCATCTTGAGACGCTGGGCACCTTGCAGTTCAATATCGGCGATCTCATCGTGCTGGGTTCGATGCTGCTCTGGGCCTTGTACACACTGATGCTCAAATGGCGGCCTGACGGTATTCCACCGATTGCGTTCCTGTGCGTGTGCGGCATCATCGGTGTGGCGGCGATGACGCCGGTGTATGTGTGGGATGCTGCCCATGGTATGACCATCGAATGGTCATGGCCGGTGGTCGGCGCCTTGATCTATCTCGGTCTGTTTCCCTCTTTCATCGGCTATATTTTCTGGAACAAAGGCGTGGAGCAGCTGGGTGCCAATGTGTCCGGCCTGTTTGTGCACCTGATGCCGGTTTTCGGTAGTTTGCTGTCGTGGCTGTTCCTGGATGAGCGTCTGTACTGGTTTCATTTCGCCGGTATCGCGCTCATCCTGGCCGGGATTTTCCTGACCACGTGGTTCGCGCGCCAGCCGGTGTTGCCGGCAGGAGAGGAGTGAGATGCAGATTATTTTGTGGCGGCATGCCGAGGCGGAAGATCAGGTGACCACGGACATGGCGCGTAACCTGACGCCGCGCGGTCGCAAGCAGGCCGAAAAGATGGCGGCGTGGTTGAAGATCCAGCTCGGTGCGGAGTTGAAGCAGTGGCGCATCATCGCCAGCCCCGCCGCGCGTACACAGCAGACGGCAGAAGCCCTGGGCATGGCATTCGACACCGTGGCGACGATTGCGCCGGACGCGTCGGCCGATGCGGTAATTGCCGCCGCACGCTGGCCTGATGGCGATGTGCCGGTCATCGTGGTTGGCCACCAGCCTACATTGGGCATGGTAGCGGCGAGGTTGATCAATGGTGCTGAGGGCTACGTGGCAATCAAGAAAGGCGCGATGTGGTGGTTTGAAACGCGCCAGCGCTACGGGCGCGAGCAGGTGGTGCTGAAGGCGATGGTGTCGCCGGATTCGGTGACCAATTGATGTTTCCGTAAATTTGCGACTCTGCTCCCCTCTCCCGCTTGCGGGAGAGGGGCTGGGGGAGAGGGCTCGCATTAGGCAGCAACGATTTCCAGCTTCACCCCGGTGCTCTTCCATTCATCAGTTTCCTGACGCAATTCATATTCGGTCAGGCTGTGCGATTCCAGCCATTCGCCCTTGACCGACAGGCGATATTCGCCATTGATGCGCGCCAGCGAAAAAAGCTGGGTTTCCAGGCTGCGGCGGCTGCGGCATAGGAGCACCGCCAGGCGCAGGCAAAGCACCTTGGCGGCAAAAGCGTCGTCTCCCGGCAAATCGGCACTGACCTTGGCCAGCTTGCCGCGCTGCGCGATGACCAGGGAAGCCAGCGCCGCCTGCTCCCGCTTGGAGAAACCCGGCATGTCGGCGTTGGCAATGACATAGGCGGAATGCTTGTGAAAATTGGCTTGCGCGATGTCGATGCCGATTTCGTGCAGCCGTGCCGCCCAGCCCAGCTTCTGGCGGTGCTGAAACGCGACCTCGGCGTCGGTTGATTCATCTATCTGCGCGAAGAATGCCAGTGCCATCTGTTTCACCCGCGCCGACTGCGCGGCATCGACGTGATAGCGCTTGGCAGTGGCTTCGACAGTAGCGTCGCGGATATCGTCGTGGTGCGTGCGGCCCAGCAGGTCGTAGAGCACGCCATCGCGCAGCGCGGTGTCGGCAATGCTCATGTGGGCAAGGTCGAGTTCCTCGAAAATGGTCAGCATGATGGCGAGGCCGCCCGGCAGCACCGGCACACGATCGCCCTTGACGCCGGGCAGGTTGAGCTTGGCGAAACCCTCGGCTTTCAACGCCTTGTCGCGCAGCCATTCCAGCCCTTGCCGCGATATTCCATCTCGGGTCTGGCCGTTTTCCTGCAGGATGATGCCCAGTGCCTTGGCAGTGCCGCTGGAGCCGATCGACTCTTTCCAGCCTTCCTTTTTGAACCGGATGGCCATCTGCTCGATTTCCTTGCGTGCGGCGAGTTGCGCGTCCTTGAACGAGCGTTTGTCCATCACGCCGCCGGGAAAATAACGCTCCGAGTAGCTGACGCACCCCATATAGAGGCTGTCCACCAGCTTGGCTTTCAGGCGATGACCAATGATGAATTCGGTCGAGCCGCCGCCGATATCGACCACCAGCCTGTCGTGCTGCGACGGCGGCAAGCTGTTGGCCACGCCAATGTAGATCAGGCGTGCTTCTTCGCGGCCGGCGATGATCTCGATCGGGTAGCCCAGGATGGCCTCCGCCTCCTTGACGAAGGTGTCGGCACTCTTGGCCACGCGCAGTGCATTGGTGCCGACCACGCGCACCGCGTCTTTCGGCAGGCCGCGCAGCCGCTCGGCAAACAGGCGTAGTGCGTTGAATGCACGCTCGGCGGTCTTGCCATCGATCTTGCGTTCCGGCGTCACCCCGGCGCCCAGCCGCACCGTTTCCTTGAGCGAATCGAGGGGATAGAGCTGATGGTTGACGACACGCGCGATCTGCAGGTGGAAGCTGTTTGAACCGAGATCGACGGCGGCGAGGATTTGTTGCGTCATGCGGTGGTCCAATGTTTTGCGGAAGTATGTCACACGCCTTCCGTATGTGGCTGCTGTAACAAAAACGTAATAGGCTATAGGTATCGTGAGCGGCAAAGCAAAATCCTCGAAAAGACGCAAACCTATGGCCACACGGCCTACACGACCTTCGCGGCCGGCGACGACATCTGCGGGCAGCAAAGCGCGCGAGCGGTTCCTCAATCGCGAAATCCAGTTGCTGGCGTTCAACCGCCGCGTACTCGCACAGGCCGAAGATGCCACCGTGCCAGTGCTGGAGCGGCTCAAGTTCCTGTCCATACTTTCTTCCAACCTGGATGAGTTTTTTGAAATCCGTGTGGCGGGATTGAAGGAGCAGCTGAAGCTAAACGCGGGCTCGCGCGGACCAGACGGATTTACCCCTCGCGAAACCTTCCGCCGCGTCGCCGAAGAAGTACATGCGCTGGTGATCCGGCAATATGTGCTGCTCAACGATGAGATGTTCCCGGCGCTGGCAGCGGAAGGCATCCGCTTCCTGCGCCGGGCGCAGTGGACACCGAAGCAGCAGGCCTGGGTGAAGGATTATTTCTTCCGTGAAATGATGCCGGTGCTGACGCCGATCGGGCTTGATCCTGCGCACCCATTTCCGCGCGTCTTCAACAAGAGTCTCAATTTCGCCGTCGAACTGACCGGCCGCGATGCATTCGGCCGCGATTCGCAACGTGCCATTGTGCAGGCGCCACGTGTGCTGCCGCGCGTGATCAAGCTGCCACCGGAAGTGGCGGAAGGCGAAAACCATTTTATTTTTCTCACGTCGATCCTGCACCAGCACGTCGGCGAATTGTTTGCCGGCATGGAGGTGCTGGGCTGCTACCAGTTTCGCGTCACGCGCAATTCAGACCTGTTTGTCGACGAGGAGGAAATCAAGAACCTGCGTCTGGCATTACAAGGCGAACTGCCGCAGCGTCACCTGGGCGACGCGGTGCGGCTGGAAGTGGCGGACAACTGCTCGGAAGAAATGGTGCAGTTCCTGTCGGCACAGTTCGACCTGGACGAGATTGATATCTACCGCGTCAATGGTCCGGTCAATCTGGTACGGCTGATGAGCGTGCCGGACCAGGTGGCGCGGCCGGACCTCAAATTCCCGCCATTCGTGCCGGGCCTGCCCAAGCCACTGGTGAAAGTGGCCAAGGGGCGCGATGTTTTCGATGAATTGAAGAAGCACGACATCCTGCTGCATCACCCGTTCGAGAGTTTTACGCCGGTGATCGAGTTCATCCAGCAGGCGGCGCGCGATCCGCAGGTGGTTGCCATCAAGCAGACGGTTTATCGCACCGGTACCGATTCGGTCATCATGGAAACATTGATCGAGGCGGCCAAGCACGGCAAGGAAGTGACCGTCGTCGTCGAATTGATGGCGCGTTTCGACGAGGAAGCCAATCTCAACTGGGCTTCTCGGCTGGAGGAGGTCGGGGCGCACGTGGTGTACGGCGTGGTCGGCCACAAGACGCACGCCAAGATGGCGCTGGTAGTACGACGCGAGCTGGACGATCCTGAAGAGAAAAGCTCAAAGGCGCGCTTGCGCCGCTATGTGCACCTGGGCACCGGCAACTACCATCCGCGCACCGCGCGCCTCTACACTGACTTCGGCCTGATGACCGCCAATGAGGGTATCTGCGGTGACGTGAACGACATCTTCGTCCAGCTCACCGGCCTGGGTAAGGCAACGAAGCTGGCGCACGTCTGGCAGGCGCCGTTTACCCTGCATGCGGGCGTGCTGGCGTCGATCGAGAACGAAATCCGCATCGCGAAGAGCGGCAAGCGCGCGCATATCATCGCCAAGATGAATTCGCTGCTGGAACCGCAGGCGATCGAGGCACTGTACCGTGCATCGCGCGCTGGGGTGAAGATCGACTTGATCGTGCGTGGCGTGTGCGCGCTAAGACCGGGTGTGCCGGGTTTGTCCGACAATATCCGCGTGCGCTCGATCGTCGGCCGCTTCCTGGAGCACTCGCGCATCTTCTATTTCCGCAACGGCGGTGCCGGTAACGAGCGCGTCATGCTGTCCAGTGCTGACTGGATGGAACGCAATTTCTTCCGCCGTATCGAGCTCTGTTTCCCGGTCAACGATCCGCGTTTGAAAAAGCGCGTAATCGCCGAGGGCTTGAAGCCCTACCTCGACGACAACGCGCAGGCGTGGGAGATGGACGGCGAAGGTGGCTACACGCGCAAGCGGCCGGCGAAGGGCGTCAAAGTACGCAGGATTGCACAGGAAGAACTGCTGAAGCTACTGAGCGATAGCAGCATCAGAGCCTAGCAGCGCTGCTGTTGTGGCAGGAGGTTTGCGCTATCGTACTGGTAGTGCACTACCGAACCTTCTGATTGAAGCCCGAGTCATCGCTGATCATCCGTTGCGCCCAGGAGAGCGAAGCTGCCGAGTTATCCGCGCTCGCGGTTGCTGCCAAGCGCCATTGGAGTTATTCCGACGCGCAGATTGAAGCGTGGCGCGCCGATCTGGAAGTCACGTCTGCGGATATTTCTGACGGAATCCTGTTTGTTGCCGAGCGATCGGGACGGGCTGCCGGCTTTTACGTATTGGTGGAATCGCCCTCCCGCTGGTTGCTCGACGACCTCTGGGTGCTGCCGGCATTCAGCCGGCAGGGTATCGGCCGTGCCTTGCTCGAGCATGCAAAACAGACGGCGGTGGCAGGTGGTGCCGCCGAAATTGCGATCGATGCCGATCCGAATGCCGAGGGCTTTTATCTCGCATGCGGCGCACGACGTATTGGCGAAGTCGCTGCGCCGATCGATGGCGATCGCACGCGCGTTCGCCCGCAAATGCTATTGGCGCTGTACAGGAGCTGACCACGGAGTTGTGGCTGCGCCCGGCTGGCAGGACGCGTAACGAAAGCCCTGAAACCAAACTCTAGCACTGGAGCGGTTCTCCAGCCATTTTCGGCCGAAAAAGCCCATGGATGCTGGAGTTTGACAATTTGATGAGCCCGAAAACACAAACGCCCCCGTGAGGGGCGTTCGTTTCTTACTGAGCAGTAGAAAAGACTACCAGAGCTTCCACCACGCCTTGGGCGCATTGTTGATGGCAGCGACCATATTGTTCTTCGGGAAGTTCTTCACCAGCACGCGCTTGGCATCTTCGGCCAGTTCTTTCTTGCCCATGGCTTCGTAGGCTTGCACGGTCACGACCAGTGCTTCTTCGTTGGCCGGTGCCTGCGGGTAGCGCTGCATCACGTTTTGCGCGCGGTTCACTGCCGCCAGGTACGCGCCGCGGTTGAGATAATACTTGGCTACCGACACGTCGTGCTTGGCCAGCGAATTGACCAGATAGGCCATGCGGCTGCGGGCGTCTTCGGCATAGCGGCTTTCCGGGAAGCGCACGACGAGATCCTTGAATACTTCGAATGACTCGCGCAGTGCCTTGGGGTCGCGCTCGGAGGCGTCCAGATTCAGCAGTTCGCCGAACATGCCCAGATCAGGTTTGAAGTAAGCGAGGCCCTTTATGTACAGCGCGTAGTCAACAAACTGGTGATTCGGGTGCAACTTCATGAATCGGTCTGCGGCCGATACTGCTTGCGCAGTTTCGTTGTCGCGATAGTAGGCGTAGGCGATGTCGAGTTGCGCCTGCTGGGCGTAGCGGCCGAACGGATAGCGTGCTTCCAGAGCCTCGTAAGCGCGAACCGCACCACCGAAATTGCCGGAGTCGAGTTCTTCCTTGGCGTAACGGTAGAACTGCTCGACGGTCCAGTTTTTCTGCTGCTCGACGCGGTCGCCAAAGGCACCGCAGCCGGAGAGCAGAACCATGCCCGCAGCCAGGGTGGCGAGCAGGGTTGAAGATAGTGATCGTGTCATACTTTGCAGATGCAGCCTGTTGATATCGAAGAAGAAGATTATAGCCCAGCCGACCTCGCGTCCGCCGTGGCGGACAACGCTAAATCCCTGATTCTGAAAGTGCCTATGGCGTTGTCGGGCAGCCGATTGGACCAGGGTTTGGCGGAAATGTTGCCGGATTATTCGCGCAGCCGGTTGAGCGCCATGATCAAGGACGGCGGCATTCTGCTCGATGGTGCCGTCCCGCAGCCCAAGACCAAGCTGTTGGGCGGCGAAACCATTGCCGCCACGCTCTCGCCGCGCGCCGAGGAATCGGCCTTCACCCCGGAAGATGTGCCGCTGGACGTGATTCATGAGGACGAGGCGATTATCGTGCTCGACAAGCCGGCCGGGCTGGTGGTGCATCCGGCGGCGGGCAACTGGAGCGGGACGCTGCTGAATGGATTGCTATTTCGCAATCCTTCGGTGGCGAATTTGCCGCGTGCAGGGATTGTTCATCGTCTGGACAAAGATACGAGTGGCGTTATGGTGGCTGCAAAGACCGAAGCCGCGCAATTGTCATTGGTGCGGCAACTGCAGGCTCGCACCATGAAGCGCGAATACATTGCCCTGGTGCGCGGGCATATCACCAAGGACGGCAAGGTCGAGACATCCATCGGGCGCCATCCGCACCAGCGGACCAAAATGGCGGTGATGAAAGATCCACAATCCGGCAAACCAGCGGTGACACATTACCGCGTACTTGAGCGGTACGCATTCCATACGCTGATCGAATGTCGCCTGGAAACCGGACGTACGCATCAGATTCGGGTGCACATGCAATCGATCGGTTATCCGCTGGAAGGAGACCCGGTTTATGGTCCGCCAATGACGGGTATCGACGCGGATGTGCGCGAAGTTATCCGCGATTTCGGGCGGCAGGCGCTGCATGCCCGGCGCTTGACCTTGGTTCACCCCTCATCCGGTCAGGAAATGGTTTTTGAGTCGCCGGTTGCCGACGACATGCGCGAATTCATCGACTTCACGGCGGGGTTGGGCTGATGCTGGAGAAATCGCAGTTGATCGTCCCGGATTGGCCGGCGCCGGCTGGTGTGAGGGCGTTTTTCACCACGCGAGTGGGGGGCGTAAGCGAAGGGCCATTTGCCAGTCTCAACCTTGGCCTGCACGTTGGCGATGATCCTGCCCTTGTGGCCGAGAATCGGGCGCGAGTGCGGGCGCATTTGCCGGACGAGCCGGTCTGGCTCAATCAGGTTCATGGGAGCAATGTTGTGAATGTTCGCGCCGATACACATTACCGCGATCTGGCGCCGGCGGATGCTGCGGTTTCGGACGTGCCAAGCCGTGTTTGCTCGGTGATGGTGGCCGACTGCTTGCCGGTGCTTTTTTGCGATACCGAAGGTAAATGGGTCGGTGCTGCTCACGCGGGCTGGCGCGGGTTGGCAGCAGGTGTTTTGGAGCGTACCACGGCAGCTATGCCCGTGGCACCTTCAAATCTGATGGCGTGGTTGGGTCCAGCGATTGGACCGACGGCGTTTGAGGTGGGGCAGGATGTGGTGGATGCGTTTGTGCGTCATGATCCCACCGCCTCGTCGGCCTTTAAGGCGCGTGTAAATGCCACCGGCAAATATCTGGCCGATATCTATACATTGGCCAGACAGCGCCTCAATGCCGCAGGAGTGAACCGAATCTACGGCGGCGATTTTTGTACTGTGTCCGACACTTCACGGTTCTTCTCATACCGCCGTGACGGTAAAACCGGGCGAATGGCGGGACTGATCTGGATTGATCGCTGATTGGTTCTTGTTGCACGTGCTACAATATTGCAATCGAGTTGCATAAAAGCATAAACGCGCTGCGATAGCTGATTCGCCATTCGCGCCACGAGCTGATCCCGACTTTTTTATGACCCTTCTGTACATCGTCATCGCCAGTCTGGCCGGCGGCGTGGTTTCAGCATTGTTTGCAGCCACAGTCGCATGGCGCCTGCAGCCGCGCCTGATCCCGTTGTTCGTGAGCTTTGCCGTGGGCGCGCTGCTGGGTGTGGTGTTCCTCGACATCATGCCGCACATCTTTGAGCACAGTGGCAAGTCGCATGACACGGCGGCCTGGATACTGGCCGGCATCCTTGGATTCTTCGTGCTCGAAAAGCTGGTGCTCTGGCGCCACAACCACGACCACGCCGGGCAAGCCGAAGCGGCTGCGGCGGCGCATGCGGAGGCACACAAACATCCGCATGACCATGCACACGGTCATGTCCATGGACACGGACATGCACATCACCACGAAGAGACGGGGCGTGCGTCCAGCGCCTGGATGATCATCATCGGCGATGGCTTCCACAACTTCACCGACGGCTTTGCTATTGCTGCCGCGTTCATGGCCGATACGCGCTTGGGAATCCTGACGGCGCTTGCCATTGTTGCCCACGAACTGCCTCAGGAGCTGGGCGATTTCCTGGTGCTGTTGAATTCGGGATTCAGCAAGGCGCGCGCGCTGATGTGGAACCTGATCTCCAGTCTGGCGACGCTGGTCGGGGCGATGATTGCCTATTTCGTGCTGCGCGGTCTGGAGGAATATGCGCTGGTGTTTCTTTGCTTCGCCGCCTCGAGCATGATCTACGTTGCGATTGCCGACCTGATCCCGGGTCTGCACCGCAAAACCGCCCTCAAGGATTCATTGCTGCAGATCCTGTTGATCGGCGTGGGCGTTTTTTCCATCTGGATTTTCCGCCTGTTGATGGCCCACTGATTGCGCAGCTGCTTTACGCTCGCGATGCTGCCGTAGGGCCTTTCGTTGCGTGGCCACCAGCCAGAGCAACAAGGCGCAGGGTGCCAGCCCGTACAAAACAAATGTCAGTACGCCACCGACCACGCTTTTCTCGGTGATGGCCATCATCAGTACGACGAATAGCCAGGCAATGATCACGATGTGCATATTGGTGGTGTCATGCGGCCGCAAATTGGAAAGGGTAGTCTCGTTGTCGCATAATGGAACAACATTGAAAACAAGCGTTCAACAAAAGTTGTTGTCAGAGGCAGCCGCTCATGTCGTCGAATAATACGTCATACGATTTGCAGAAAGTTCTGTCGGGCATGCAGGAGTCCAGTTCGCGCTGGATGAACGGCATCAACGCGATGCCTGCGCCCGCCAATCTGCCGGAAGCGTGGGAATCGGTGATGACGGCGCTGCGCAAAGAGCCGAAGCACTTGTCGGTACTGCAAAAGCGCTTCACCGAAGAGCAGCAGCGACTGCTGAAGGCGTTTGGAAGTCCCGCCGAAACCGGCAAACAGGCGCTGGCCAGCCTGCAGGACAAGCGGTTCTCCGGAGAAGCCTGGCAGGAATCGCCGCAGTATCGCTATATGGCCGAATCCTATCTGGCGGCGTCTCGGCTGCTGCTGGACGGCATCAACGAAATCGATGTGCCGGTTGAGGTCAAGCAGAAGATGCGCTTTTTCGCCAGGCAGTATCTGGATGCGATGTCGCCATCGAATTTCCTGTTGACCAATCCGGAAGCGCTCAAGTCAGCCATCGAATCCAAGGGCGAAACCCTGCGTTCCGGTCTGGAGAATCTGAAAGAGGATATGGAGAAGGGACACATCTCCATGACCGACGAGGAGGCATTCAAGATCGGCGGCAATATCGTGCTGTCGCCGGGCAGTGTGGTGTTTGAAAATGAAATTTTCCAGCTGATTCAGTATTCACCCACCACCAGCGAGGTTCACGTGCGGCCGTTGCTGATGGTGCCGCCGTGTATCAACAAGTTCTACATCCTCGACCTGCGGCCAGACAATTCCTATATCAAATACGCGGTTGACCAGGGCCATACTGTGTTTGTGGTGTCCTGGCGGAATGTGCAAGCCGATCAGGGCAAGCTGACCTGGGATGAGTACATTGCGGACGGTGTGATCAAGGCGATTGATGTCACACGGCTGATCACCAATGTCGACAAGATCAACACTCTGGGTTTTTGCGTGGGCGGGACGCTGCTCGCAAGCGCGCTTGCGGTGCTACGGCGCATGGGCCACGACGTGGTGGAGAGCGTGACTTTCCTCACCACCTTTCTTGATTTCACCGATGTGGGCGAGATTGCCGCCTATATCGACGATGCCTTTGTCGAGCGGCGCGAGCGCGAAGTCGGCGAGGGAGGCATCGTCAACGGTAGCGAGCTGGCGTTTGCCTTCACCTCGTTGCGTGCCAATGAGCTGGTGTGGAATTACGTCGTCAACAATTACCTCAAGGGCACCAAGCCGCCGGCGTTCGACCTGCTGTTCTGGAACTCGGACAGCACCAACCTGCCGGGCCCGTGGTATTGCTACTACCTGCGCAATACCTACTTCGAGAACAACCTGATCACGCCCGACAAGTTGACCATGTGTGGGGTGCCTGTAGATCTGTCGTATATCGACATGCCGGCTTTTGTGTTGGCGACGAAGGAAGACCATATCGTGCCTTCGCGGGCCGCGTATTCCAGCGCAACATTTCTTGGTGGCGATACCCAGTTCGTGCACGGCGCTTCGGGGCATATCGCGGGTGTGGTAAACCCGGCGTCGAAAAACAAGCGCAGCTACTGGGTGGGCGGTGAGCTGGAGCTGACACTGGGCGAGTGGCTGGAAAACGCTACCGAGGTCGAGGGCAGCTGGTGGCCACACTGGATCAAATGGCTGAAACCTTTCGGCGGCAAAATGATCCCGGCAAGGACAAAGCTGGGCGGCGCCGGCTTTGTACCGATCGAGCCTGCTCCGGGGCGCTACGTCAAGGCGAAGGCCTAGCGGCGACAGGATTTACGCTGCACTGCACAGTGCGTCTCTGCGTTGGTAGTGCTATTGTTCGCCGAAGTCGCGGTGATAGTCGCCGCGAATCCAAAAATCAAACCAATGGATGAGGAGAGAGGCAATGGCGCAGCGTGTTGCGGTGGTCACCGGCGGTATGGGCGGATTGGGCGAAGCGATTTGCATGAAGCTTGCGCGCATGGGAATCAAGGTCGTGGTGACCTATTCGCCGTCCAATACCAAGGCTGAAGCATGGCTCAAGGAAATGGCGGCGCGTGACTATCACTTTAGCGCCTATCCGGTCGATGTGTCCGACTTCGATTCCTGCGCTGCTGCGGTGGCAAAAATCCAGAGCGAGATCGGGCCGGTCGACATCCTGATCAATAACGCCGGCATCACGCGCGACACGACCTTCAAGAAAATGAGCAAAGTCGATTGGGCGGCAGTGGTCAGCACCAATCTCGACAGCGTGTTCAATATGTGCAAACCGGTGGTCGATGGCATGGTCGAACGTGGCTGGGGCCGCGTGATCAATGTCTCATCGGTGAACGGGCAGAAGGGCGCCTTCGGCCAGACCAACTACTCCGCCGCCAAGGCTGGCATGCACGGTTTCACAAAAGCGCTGGCGCTGGAAGTGGCGAAGAAAGGCGTGACTGTGAACACGATCTCGCCCGGCTACATCGGCACCGCCATGGTGACCGCGATTCCGGAAGATGTGTTGAATTCGAAAATCCTGCCGCAGATTCCGGTGGGACGGCTCGGCAAGCCTGAAGAAGTGGCGGGTTTGTGCGCCTATCTCGCGTCAGATGAAGCGGCGTTTTTGACTGGCGCCAATATCGCCATCAACGGCGGCCAACATATGTTCTGATGACTTGTTGCCGTCAATAAAAAAGGGCGCCGCAGGCGCCCTTTTGCATGAATGAAACTCTAGTATTGGTGCGGCAATCCAGCCATTTTTGGTCGGAAAGCCTCATGAATGCTGGAGTTTGTAATCGTGTTGATTCGCGTGCCCATAAAAAAACCCCGGATGTTTATTCCGGGGTTCAAGCCTAATCGTTGGATTAGGAGGAGGAGACGCTAAAACTTATTGCCGCTGATTACTTGCGCTTGCCGGTTGCCTTGGTGGCGGTTTCGGTGGCGGTCTTGAATGCGGTGTCGGTAAAGGTCGATACTTGCTTGGAAGCCTTGGTCAGCGTGTCCAGAGCGGCGGCTTGAGCGGCAACACCGGATTTCAGCGCGGCGAAAGCAACATCGGTACCGGCCGGTGCGTTCTTGGCAGCCTTGTCGATGCCTTCAACAACCGACTTCTGGAAAGCGGAAACGCGCTCTTCGACCAGCGAAGCGTATTGCGCTTGAGCTGCAGTGCTGATGTCGTAGAAATTCTTCGAGTAGCCCATGAAAAATTCCAGGCCGGTTTCTGCGGCTTTGGTACGCAGGCCGTTCAGTTCCTGCACATCCTTGACACCGGTGACTGCCTTGGCGCTCTTGGAGCCTTCGTCGAAGCCGACTTTGGCCGCTTCGAGGTTCAGGGCGAACATGCGCTCAGCGCTGTCGAAGGAAACTTTGGCAAATTTGGAAGCGACATCAACGGCGGACTTGGAAAATTCGCCGAATTGTTCTGCGCCTACGTTCAGATTGGACATGGTGGTACTCCTATCAAATGGATCTCTCGGAAAATAGCGCCACATCCTGACCGTGTTGCATTGATGCCCTGGAAATGTTGCGCTGCACAAAACAAATGATATGGGCGGATGGAGTGAAAGTCAAGTGGATTTTGTTGCGCCGCAGCAAAACAAGTTTTCAGCACCGCAACAAGCAAAAAATGCTAAGATAATCAAAGATGTAAATAACGCTCCTGACCGGCTGCTCCGCACCGCAGCGAGCAGTTTGTGGCTTGAATTCTCGTATCGCAACATTGCAGGACCATGACGCGGCGTCCTTTGCATCGCCGCCCTTCAGCGCAACCCCAGCATTTTCGACAAAGGACTGACCGTGGCCCGAATCATCAAGAAATATCCCAATCGCCGTCTCTACGATACCGAGACCAGTGCCTACATCACGCTGGCGGATGTGAAGCAGTTCGTGCTCGAAAACCAGGATTTCGAAGTGCAGGATGCTCGCACCAGCGAGAACCTCACACGCAGCATTCTGCTGCAGATCATTCTTGAAGAGGAAAGTGGTGGCGTGCCGATGTTCTCGTCCGACATGCTGGCCAACATCATTCGCTACTACGGCCACTCGATGCAGGGCCTGATGGGCAGCTATCTGGAACGCAGCATCGGTGCCTTCCACGAAGCGCAGCGCAAGTTTCAGGAACAGACCAGTTCGCTTTACGGCAACCTCGGCGGCGGGCTGCCCCCCAATCTTGGCAACTTGGGCAAAGCCGTACCCGGCTTCGACACTGAAGCTTGGGGCAAGCTGATGAAGGGGGCTGCCGGCGGTGTGGTACCAAACATGATGGGCGACTATCTGGAAAAGAGTGCGTCGAATGTGATTGGCATGCAGGAAGAACTGCGCAAGCAGGCGATGCAGATGTTCTCCACCTTCCCGTACAACCCGATGGCGGCTTCAGGTAACAGCGAAGAAGCTGCCGAGCCAAAAGCGGCGGCGAAATCCAAACCGAAATCAAAGAAACCCGGCAGCAAAGGCTAACGTTCACGCATGAAAGCAACAGGCAGCAGCCCGATCAAATTCAGCAAGCGCAAGATCAAGCCGCCGAAAGTCGGCTTTGTTTCGTTGGGCTGTCCCAAGGCATTGGTCGATTCCGAGCAGATCATCACTCAGCTTCGTGCCGAGGGGTATGACATCGCAGGCAGCTACGACGGCGCCGATCTGGTGGTGGTCAACACCTGCGGATTCATAGATTCGGCTGTTGAAGAATCGCTTGATGCGATCGGCGAAGCACTGGCCGAAAACGGCAAGGTCATTGTTACCGGTTGCTTGGGCGCCAAGAAAGGCGAGGGCGGTGGCAACCTGATTCAGCAAGTGCACCCGAAAGTGCTGGCAGTCACCGGCCCGCATGCCAAGGATGAAGTGATGGAGCATGTGCATGCGCATCTGCCGCAACCACACGACCCATTCATCGACCTGGTGCCGGCTGCCGGCGTCAAACTCACACCCAAGCACTACGCGTACCTGAAAATTTCCGAGGGCTGCAACCATCGTTGCACCTTCTGCATCATCCCCGACATGCGCGGCGATCTCGTCAGTCGTCCGGTCGGCAGCGTGATGCAGGAAGCCGAAAACCTGATCAAGTCCGGCGTGAAGGAATTGCTGGTCATTTCCCAGGACACTTCGGCTTATGGTGTGGATATCAAGTACCGCACCGGCTTCTGGAGCGGCCGTCCGCTGAAGACGCGCATGACCGAACTGTGTGCGGCGCTGGGCGATCTCGGTGCGTGGGTGCGCCTGCATTATGTGTATCCATATCCGCACGTGGACGAAGTCATTCCGCTGATGGCCGAAGGCAAAACTCTTCCGTATCTCGACATTCCCTTCCAGCACGCCAACCCGCGCATCCTTAAGCTGATGAAGCGTCCGGCCGCGGCGGAAAAGACTCTGGAACGCATTCAGGCCTGGCGGAAGATTTGTCCAGACCTGACAATCCGCTCGACCTTTATCGCCGGCTTTCCTGGTGAGACCGAGGCCGAGTTTCAGGAACTGCTGGATTTCCTGACCGAAGCTCAATTGGATCGTGTCGGTTGTTTCGCCTATTCGCCGGTTGA
>JAEUNB010000154.1 GCA_016790625.1 Betaproteobacteria bacterium
TATCGTCCCGTTGTCCTCGCCGATGGACGAAAAATAACGTTGACGATCGGCGATGCGCCCTCGCATGCCGTGGTCGGCGACGAGCACGCCGGCACCGCATGGAACGCGCTTTGGGCGCAAGCGCTGGTGAAGCAGCTGAATGCTGCCTTTGGCCTCACGATCCCGCCAATCGGTGACGCGGAAATTGCCAGCGCCGTTCCTCGCGAAAAATAGCCTGCCTCCATACCGGGCGCGGCTTTACGGGCACTTTTGTCTGGAAAACCGCGCCAATTCTCGTGTTTGCATGCTTTCACACTGCAGCTGCTGCGACGTTTTGTGATTCGCGTGTAATATTCCGCGTACCTTACCGCCATACCGGCAAACCCGGACTATTTCATGAGCGCCGCCAACCAGTCACTTACCTGCTTTGAAGACAGTATCGCAACCGATCAACTGGATCGCGCCGGCTTCACCTTCCGGCACAAACTGTTGGGACACCCGTCGCTCAGCCTTGAAAACCTCGGTCGCGTATTGCCAACACTGCCCAAAAACCAGGTGATGTTTTCCAAGACATCGCTGGCAAACGGCGATGACTTTGAAACCACATTTCGCAGCCGCCCGCGCGGACATTCCATCGAGGAAACGATTGAAACGATCCGTAATTCAGCTTCCTACATCATGGTGCAATCGCCGGAAGTCGATCCATCCTTTGCGGATCTGCACAAGCAGTTGAAAGCCGATGTGGAGACACTGATGAGGCGGCGCGGTATTGGCGGGGAGGCATTGAGCGCCAAGCTATACCTTTTCATCGCATCGCCCAATGCAATCACGCCATTTCATATTGATCGATACTCGACGATTTTGATGCAGTTCAGTGGCAACAAGACCGTCACAGTATTTCCCCAGTGGGATGACCGCGTGGTCAGCGCACCCAACCGCGAAGCTTATGTCGACTACCAGCGCACGCAGCTGCCCTGGAGCGAAGATATCGACTCGCTGGGCCATGCATTCCACTTTAGTCCGGGCGATTCGCTGCACATCCCCTTTGTCGCGGGACACCATGTAAAAAACGGCAGCGACGATGTATCGATTTCCATGTCGATTATCTTCAACACCGAAGAGAGCATGATGTGGC
Source organism: Betaproteobacteria bacterium (assembly GCA_016790625.1). Classification (GTDB taxonomy): domain Bacteria; phylum Pseudomonadota; class Gammaproteobacteria; order Burkholderiales; family Usitatibacteraceae; genus UKL13-2. The sequence continues at coordinate 1,115 of JAEUNB010000154.1, forward strand.
GCCGCGCCATCTGCTTCAACCATCACATGCGCAAGCGCCTTGCCGCACTAGGCATGCAACCTGCACCGGTAGGCAACACCGCGTGGCGCGATCAAGCCCGATCGGGAATGTACCGCGTTGGCGAGAAAATGCGCAGGGTGCTCGGACGAGCAAGCTGATATAGCGTTATCTCAGCCGACAGCTAGGTCTTGCGAGCGAAATAAACACCTGATGAGTGCTCGTATGACAACTCCGGGTGGTATGGCATGTGATGCAGCCGCCCCGGCACATCCCAGCTGTCCACATGCTCGTATCCCAACCGCCGAAACTCATCGATAAATTTTGCTCGATTGAAGTTTCGATACGGGCTTTGCGATGGCCCCGTATTCTCAACTGTGACGAAATCCGGACCGTCATGCAGGGGAATCTTGTTCAGAATAACGTGCTGCGGCGGACGCGATACGGAAGCAATCAATTCGGTGATCGTCGTCTGCTCCAGATACTGCAGAGCACCAGCTGAAAGGACGATTTCCTTTCCATCAATCGATGAAAAATCGCTGGTGAACGCGAGCGTAGGTGCTGATCGCTCTATCGCCAGCTTGCGCCCGCGCTCCACAACCGCAGGCACCTCGCACACTGTCCAGGATACCGTTTCAAGCTCAGGCAGATAACGGCGATAAGAGTGATAGTGCAAGCCCACATGACCGCCGATGTCAAAGACACTACTGCCGGGCGTGAGCGCGGACCGCAGCCAGAACAAGACCGGATAGTCGTAAGGAAATATCTGCTCGAGTCGGTCAGCATACATTTGAGCGCACTGGTCATTGTCATAGCCAAGGCGCGTGTCTGCGGGTATCGCGCGCTTTGCCTCCTCGAATGTCGGGAACGCTCCCCAGCAAAGGCCGCGTCCTTCAGGAGACTGAGCGTAGCGTTCAAAACGCGCTTTTCTAAGGGCGTGTATTGGCGGAAAACGCTTCAGTCGCTCAATGAGATTATCTCTGCTCATACCTTACCTTTGATTATTTATAGCCGTGCGCCCTCTAACGATACAGCATGGCTGGCGGGAAGAATAACCCCGATCGGTCAGCACGCGTATCGGGCGGCGAACGCATGCCGCCAACAGCGTAAAATATCAGCTTCAATCTCATTTTCACGTCGCCAACATGAAACCCAACGACCTCAAAGCCCAGTTCAAATGGGATGACGCCTTCCTGCTCGACGATCAACTCTCCGACGAAGAGCGCATGGTGCGCGATTCGGCTCAAGCCTATTGTCAGGAAAAGCTGCTGCCGCGCGTGATGATGGCCAATCGCGAAGAGAAATTCGATCGCGAGATCATGAATGAAATGGGCGAACTGGGATTTCTGGGCTCGACCATTGATGGCTATGGCTGCGCCGGCGTCAACCATGTCAGCTACGGTCTCATCGCACGCGAGGTTGAGCGGGTCGATTCCGGCTACCGCTCGGCCATGAGCGTGCAGTCTTCGCTGGTGATGCATCCGATTCACGCCTATGGCAACGAGGCACAGCGCGAAAAATGGCTACCGAAACTCGCGACCGGCGAATTGGTTGGCTGCTTCGGCCTGACCGAGCCCAATGCCGGCTCGGACCCCTCCTCCATGACCACACGGGCAAAGAAAGTCGACGGCGGCTACATCCTGCACGGCGCCAAGATGTGGATTACCAATTCGCCGATTTCGGACGTTTTTGTGGTCTGGGCCAAGGACACATCGGATGGCGACATCATTCGAGGCTTCGTGCTGGAAAGGGGCATGAAAGGCTTGAGCGCGCCGAAAATCGAGGGCAAGTTTTCGCTGCGCGCCTCGATCACCGGCGAAATCGTCATGGACGAAGTATTCGTGCCGGAAGAAAACCTGCTGCCAAACGTAAAAGGCTTGAAAGGCCCGTTCGGCTGTCTCAACAAGGCACGCTATGGTATTTCCTGGGGCGCGATGGGCGCAGCCGAATTTTGCTGGCACGCGGCGCGACAGTACACACTGGATCGCATCATGTTCGGCAAGCCGCTCGCAGCCACGCAACTGGTGCAGAAAAAGCTCGCCGATATGCAAACCGAAATCTCGCTGGCGTTGCAAGGCTCGCTGCGCGTTGGCCGCCTGCTCGACGAAGGCCGCGCCACGCCTGAAATGATTTCGCTGATCAAACGCAATTCATGCGGTAAGGCGCTGGACATCGCTCGCGTCGCACGCGATATGCACGGCGGAAACGGCGTGGCTGACGAATACCATGTGATCCGTCACGTCATGAATCTGGAGGCGGTCAATACCTATGAGGGGACGCACGACGTGCACGCACTCATACTTGGCCGCGCACAGACTGGCCTCAACGCCTTCGGTTCCTGAGCATGGCGGATTCGATCTGGTTCCAGCGTCCACCACTCGCCGAGCTTAATAAAAACGCGCACTGCATGGTCGGCCATCTCGGCATAGAGATGATCGAGTTGGGCGACGATTTCCTGCGCGCTCGCATGCCGGTGGACAAGCGCACTCATCAACCTTTCGGCTTGCTTCACGGCGGCGCCTCGGTTGCACTGGCGGAAACGCTGGGCAGCATGGGCGCCATGCTTACGGTAAACCCCGTGCAGTTCCAGGTAGTCGGTTTGGAGATCAACGCCAACCACGTACGCGGCGTGCGCGAAGGCTGGGTGATCGGTACGGCGCGGCCGCTGCATCGCGGCAAGACCACGCAGCTGTGGGAAATCAAGATTGTCGACGAGGCTGACAAGCTGGTCTGCGTCTCGCGCATCACCATCGCCGTTCTCGACAAGAAACCGGCGCCCTAGCCACTCCACATGAAGGCAACCACGGCGGCGCTGATCGCGCCCTACCGAACTTTTTTGCGCCTGCCCGATGTGCCGGCGATGATCGCCTGTGCGTGGCTGTCGCGCATGCCGATTGGCATGAACGGCCTGTCGATGCTGCTGTTCCTGCGCGAAACGCTGGGCAACTTCAAGTTGGCCGGCACCATAGGCGGCGCGTTCTTCGTTTCCATGGCGGTGGCGGCGCCTGTCATGGGCCGCACCATCGATCGCATCGGCCCGCGTTGGCCGCTGATGATCTCGGGCATCGTTCATCCGATCTGCCTGATTGCGTTGTTCGTCGCTGCCTTGAACGGTGCCAGTTACGGCGCGTTGATTGCAATCGCCATCTTCGCCGGCCTGTTCACGCCACCGGTAACCATACTCACGCGCACTACCTGGCGCCATCGCTTTTCGGACGAGCAGGCGCGCAAGATGGCGTACACGATCGACTCCGTCATGATCGAAATAAATTTCACTTTTGGTCCGCTGCTGGTCGCCACCATTGCCGCGACGTGGGGTGCGCGCATGGCGATGATAGTGATGATCGCCATCTCGATCGCCGCAGTAGCGATCTTTATCGCATCCCCGATTCTCAAATACTGGAAGACCGAGCCGCCGGTGGAACGCCACATGTTGGGTCCGCTGACCGACCTTCGATTGGTTGCCCTGTTCGGTCTTACCTTTGGCCTCACCTTCGGCTTTGGCCTGATGGAAGTCGGCTATCCTGCCTACGCAACGTCATTGGGACTGGTCGCCTTCGGTGGCGTGCTGATGGCCATCAACTCCCTCGGCAGCGCGGTCGGCGGATTCGTCTATGGCGCCCTGCATTTGAAGGCGCCACTCGAACGGCAGTTCAGCGTCGCGCTGGTGCTGATGGGGCTGCCGCTGTTTGTGCATGGGCTGGTCGATCAAAACGTGCTGTTCGCCCTCATCGCCTTCACCGCCGGCCTTGCCATTGCGCCTGCCCTGACCGCGCAAACGCTGCTGGTCACACGCATCGCACCTGCGCGCTACGCGACCGAAGCCTTCACCTGGTCATCGACTTTCATCGTCACCGGCCTTGGCATCGGCATGGCGGCGGGCGGCACGCTGTCGGAGACAGTCCACCCCAAGTCGCCCTTTATCGTCGCCGGCGCGGTGGTCACGCTGATGTCGTTGCTGTCGTTGATGATGCCGCGAAGTGATGATCAAAACGCAAAACACTAGAACGGGTGCGGCACTCCGGGCAGAAATGCTCCAAACACCGCGCCAGTGCTAGAGTTT
>JAEUNB010000158.1 GCA_016790625.1 Betaproteobacteria bacterium
GCTTCGGCTTTATCGAGGTCGGCACCGTGACGCCGCGCGCCCAGCCGGGCAACCCGAAACCGCGCATGTTCCGGTTGAAGGAAGAGGAAGCCCTGATCAACCGGCTGGGCTTCAACAATGGTGGGCTCGACGCATTCCTCGCCAACGTGCAGCAAGCGAAGTACAAGGGTGTGCTGGGACTCAATATCGGCAAGAACTTCGATACGCCGATCGACAATGCGGTCGATGACTACGTCACCTGCCTGAGGGGCGTATATCCGCACGCGAGCTACGTGACGGTGAATATTTCTTCGCCCAACACCAAGGGTTTGCGCGACCTGCAGGCCGCGGCGCAGCTGGACAAGCTGCTGTCCACATTGAAGGCCGAACAAGCCAAGCTGGCGAAGAAACACAAGAAGCAGGTACCGCTGGTACTGAAAATCGCACCCGACCTCGACCTGAAATCGATCCGCGAAATCGCTGCGCTGACGCTGGAAAACGGCTTCGAAGGCATGATCGCCACCAACACTACGATTGCACGCGATGCCGTGCGCGATCATCCGCTGGCGAAGGAAGCCGGCGGGCTGTCGGGCAAACCGCTGTTTTCGCCATCGACTGAAGTGTTGCGCGAGCTGGTGAAAGCGTTGAAAGGCAATATCCCGGTGATCGGCGTCGGCGGCATTCTTTCGGGTGCCGATGCCAAGGCAAAAATAGATGCCGGCGCGTCGCTGGTGCAGATTTATACCGGCTTCATCTATCGCGGCCCGGACCTGATCCGCGACGCGGTCAAGGCCATCGGCGAGCAGGATTAGGCCAGAACGCGCGATGCTGATCGGCCTGCCCCGCGAAATCAAGGATGGCGAGCGCCGTGTGGCCTTGATTCCTGACGCGGTAGGCGAATTGACGCGAGCAGGACATGAGGTGCGGGTCGAGGCCGGTGCAGGCTTGGGTGCGGGTTTTGCCGACACCGACTATGCCGCACATGGCGCAAAGCTGGTCGATGGCGCAGACAAGGCGTTCGATGCCGATCTGGTGGTTAAGGTGAAGGAAATCCAGACCAACGAATGGCACCGGCTCAATCCCGGCGGCATGCTGTTCTGCTTCCTGCATCTGGGTGCCGATCCGTTCATGGCGCACGAGCTGCTGGCGCGGCGCATCACCGGTCTTGCATTTGAAACCGTCGAAGATGACTCCAAGCGCCTGGCGATTCTGGCACCCATGTCGGTGATCGCCGGTGAGCTGGCAGTCCCCATCGCGGCGACTCTGCTAATGACCGCCAACGGCGGACGTGGCGTGGCACTGGGCGATGCACGCGTACTGATCCTGGGCGCCGGCAGCGCGGGCGCGGCAGCGGCCCGCACCGCGATTGCGCTGGGCGCCGATGTGACGGTGATCTCGCGTCACGGTTCCCGGCTCGCGGCACTGGCGCACAAGATCGGCTCCAGTGCACGCACCGTCGCGCTCGCCGGCAACAATGCCGCCGAGGCCGCGCACTCGGCTGACGTGGTGATCGGCGCGGTCAATGTACCGGCTACTGCGACTCCCAAGTTGCTGAGCCGGAGCGACATCGCCACGATGACCGCCACCGGCGGGACAGGTGCCGTGCTGATGGAAATCTGTATTGACGGTGGCGGCGTGGCGGAGACATCGCACCCCACCTACCATTCGGCGCCCACCTACGTCGAAGAAGGTGTCACGCACTACTGCGTCGCGAATATGCCCGCCGCTGTGCCACGCTCCGCCAGTATTGCCCTGTCACGCGCCGTGCTGCCGCAGGTAATGGCGATTGCGCAGAAAGGATTGATGCAGGCGCTGCGTGACGATGACGGGCTTGCCGCCGGCCTTCACATTCATGGCGGTCAGGTACTTCATCCGGCGCTGGCCAAACAATTGAACCGGCCATGGCGCGATCTCGACGCCATGCTGTTTGCGTGCTGACGTGAATACGCTAGCCATCAAGATCGACGCGCTGTTGCCGCAGACCCAATGCACACAGTGCGGTTACGAGGGCTGCATGCCATATGCCGAGGCGATCGCAGCCGGTGAGGCGCCGATCAATCGCTGCCCGCCCGGCGGCGATGCCGGCATTGCCTCTCTGGCGCAATTACTGTCACGCCCGGTGCTGCCGCTTGATGAAAGCTGTGGGCCACATCTACCCTATCGCATCGCGATCATCGATGAGGATCGCTGCATCGGCTGCGCCAAATGCCTCAAACCCTGCCCCACCGACGCGATCATTGGCGCGAATAAATTCATGCACACGGTGATTGCGTCGCTATGCACCGGCTGCGAACTGTGCATTCCGCCCTGCCCGGTCGATTGCATCCGCATGGAGGAAAGCAGCGAGTATCCAGCGATGATGAACAAAAACAATGCCCGCGAACGCTACCGCTTTCACCAGTTTCGCCTTGAACGTGATCAGCAGGAGCGTGAAGCCTTGCTGGCGGAACGCGAGCGCACCGTGCTGAACAATATCTCCGGAGAGCCTTGATGGCCGAAGCGCGCCTGATGACAGCTCCACAGCGCCACGAATTTTTTCGCCGCCTGCAGGAAATCAATCCTCATCCGAAATCCGATCTGGAATATTCCTCGCCATTCGAACTGCTGGTGGCCGTGATCCTGTCGGCGCAGGCCACCGACAAGGGTGTCAATATCGCCACGCGCAAGCTATTCCCGGTCGCCAACACGCCGAAGAAAATCCTCGCGCTGGGCGAGGAAAGACTGATGTCGTACATCCAGACCATTGGCCTGTATCGCAACAAGGCGAAGAACGTGATTGCCACCTGCCGTCAATTGATCGAGTTGCACGACGGCCAGGTGCCGCATTCGCGCGAAGCGCTCGAGGCACTGCCCGGTGTGGGCCGCAAAACCGCCAACGTGGTACTGAACGTCGCCTTCGGTGAGCCAACCATGGCGGTGGACACCCACATCTTTCGCATCGGCAACCGCATGGGACTGGCGCCCGGCAAGGACGTGCTGGCGGTGGAACAGAAGCTGCTGAAGGTGGTGCCGAAGGAATTCGGCTTGCATGCGCATCACTGGCTGATTTTGCACGGCCGCTATACCTGCGTAGCACGAAAACCGAAATGCGGCGCCTGTCCGGTGTTCGATCTTTGCGGTTTCAAGAAGAAAGCAGACTATGTCGAATAGCAACCAAGTCGGGCGCGAAAATGTTTAACCCATCGCGGGACGAGGTACGCGACTTCCTGTTCGAGTCGTGGCGCAAGTACAGGGCGACCGAGCCGCTGACGGCGATGGAAAGCATGGCGGTGGAAGTGATTGCCCTGCATCCGGAATATCACGACATGCTGGCCGACCGCGAACGCTATCTGGAGAACTTTCGCGACCGCGACTATCCGCCCGAGTTCGGCGAGACCAATCCGTTTCTGCACCTGTCGATGCATATCGCGATTCGCGAACAGGTTTCTATTGATCAGCCCGTTGGTGTGCGCCAATATCACTTGACGCTGAGCACAAAACACGGCGACGCAATGGATGCCGAACACGAGATGATGGATTGCCTGGGCGAAATGATCTGGCAGGCGCAGCGGAATAGCACGGCACCGGATCCCGCTATTTATCTGAACTGTCTCAAACGAAAAACCGTCTGACGAAGAGATCAATTAATCACGAACGAAAGGAGCAGCCGTGACTTTCCAAGCGTATCTGGACAACATTCAAACCAAGACCGGCATGAGCGCCGCTGACTTCAAGAAACTGGCGGCGAAAAAAGGCTACTTGAAAGACGGTGTGTTGAAACCTGAGGTGAAAGCCGGCGAGATCATCAAATGGCTGAAGGAGGATTTCGATCTGGGTCACGGGCACTCGATGGCAATCGTTGCCGTGCTCAAGGGAGCCAAGGGCGATGGCTGCTAGCTAGCCGCAAGCGATGCAAGTACTCCAGCATTG
>JAEUNB010000195.1 GCA_016790625.1 Betaproteobacteria bacterium
CAGCGACCTGGCCATCGTAGGTTAAGCCAATGACGCCGGACTGAAAGTGCTCGATCAACTGTCGATGTCGGCTGATCAGGCTGTTTTTGATCGTCAGCACGGCAGCGGACGAGACATTGAATTCGGGTTCGTCCGGCTGCGCTTGGACCGAAATGGAGACGGCCAATGCTGAGACGATGAGAGCACCGAGCGCACCACGGCACCACGCCCGCAATCGCTTGATCATCATGGCGCCTTGCCTTCCGTTTTCTCCGCGCGCGGCACTACGGGTTCCGGCGCCTTGGCCAGTTCGCCATTGGCCGGTGCGTGGCCGCCATTGGTGCCGGTCAGTACATCATCAATGATACGGTCAGCCGCTTTTTCTGCTGACTTGTAGGGAAAGAAAGTCACCACTGTGCCGCACCCGCTGGCCATGGCCATCGCGAGCGCAGCGGCGAGGCAAGGCCACGAGCGTCCGGATTTCATGGCGCGTAGTTTAGCGCCTAACGACTGTTTACGACTGTGAAGCGCTTCACGTGCAGTGCATTCCTGCGCAAGTCAGGCCGCTCAGCCAGGGAAGACCCCGGTTGAAAGATAACGATCACCGCGATCGCAAACCACATGCACGATCACGGCGTTTTCCACTTCCTTGGCTACCTTGATCGCTGCCGCGAGACCGCCGCCAGAGGAAATACCGCCGAAGATGCCCTCTTCCGCTGCCAGCCGCCGCGCTATTTCTTCGCTCTCCTCCTGGCTTACTTCCAGAATGCGATCCACCCTTGGCCGCTCAAAGATTTTCGGCAGATAGGCCTCGGGCCATTTGCGTATGCCCGGGACATTGGCACCATCCTGTGGCTGCACGCCGATGATCTCAATCGCCGGGTTCTTTTCCTTGAGAAACCGCGAGGTCCCCATGATGGTGCCGGTGGTACCCATGGTAGCGACGAAGTGGGTGATCCTGCCTTCGGTATCGCGCCAGATTTCCGGCCCGGTGCCCAGGTAATGCGCCAGCGGATTATCCGGGTTGGCGAACTGGTCGAGGATCAGGCCGCCGCGCTCTTTCTGCAGTGCTTCGGCGGTGTCACGCGCGCCTTCCATGCCGATAGCCTTTGGTGTCAGCACCAGTTCGGCACCGTAGGCACGCATCGTCTGGCGTCGCTCGATGGAAAGATGCTCGGGCATCACGATCACCATCCTGTAGCCCTTGATCGCCGCCGCCATGGCCAGAGCGATGCCGGTATTGCCGCTGGTGGCTTCGATCAGTGTGTCGCCGGGCTTGATGTCGCCCCGCGCCTCAGCGCGCGTGATCATCGACATCGCCGGCCGGTCCTTGACCGAGCCTGCCGGGTTGTTGCCTTCCAGCTTGGCAAAGACCGCGTTGGATGAGGCCACGCCATCGCGTGCAGGGATTCGCTGCAAGCGGGCCAGTGGCGTATTGCCGATAAACGATTCGATGGTGCTCATGATGGGAATTTGCGAAATACGCTCAGCGTTGCTTGAGTTGTTGCGACAGGATGTCGATAAAGTCTTTCACGTAACCGCGCAGATAAGCGCCCTTGCGCCAGGCCAGTTTGGTGACGCGCTCAGGAAACAGCTTGCTGCCGTCCAGCGCCACCAGATCAAAATCGCGTTCGGCGTCGAATGCGACGCCAGCGATGATGCCGATGCCCATTCCCTGCCGCACATAGGTCTTGATTACGTCGGTATCGATCGCAGTCAGCACTACATTGGTCTCCAAGCCGGCCTGGGCGAAGGTTTCGTCCAGCGCGGTGCGTCCAGTGAAGGCAGCGTCGTAAGTGACGAGCGGATAGGCGGCGATCCGGTCCAGGGTGAGTTTTTTTTCCTGTGCAAGCGCATGATTTTTCGGCACCACAATGCAGTGATGCCAGCGATACAGCGGCTCGGTCACCAGTTCGGAAAAGCGATCCAGCGTCTCGGTCGCCACCGCGATATCGGCTTCGCCGGAGATCACGCCGTTGGCCAGATCACGCGGGCTGCCTTGGTGAATCGACAGTCGTACTTGGGGGTACTTGGCGGTAAAGACACGAATCGCCGGCGGCAGGATGTAGCGTGCCTGCATGTGCGTAGCGGCGATGACAAAGTTGCCCTCTTCCGCCTTGGTGTACTCCTGCCCGACGCGCTTCAGGTTTTCCACTTCCGCCCACAGGCGGTCGGCAATCTTGACCACGCTCTCGCCGGCCGGAGTCAGCGCGGTAAGCCGCTTGCCCTGGCGCACGAATACGTCCACGCCGAGTTCGCTTTCCAGTTCTCGCACCTGGCGAGACACGCCGGGCTGCGACGTGTGCAAGGCTTCCGCCGCAGCGGAAAGGTTGAGCTTGTGACGCGCGATCTCGCGCACGTAGCGGATTTGCTGCAGGTTCATGGCGGTATGACGAGAAGAGGCGGAGAAGCCTCTGAGTAAGTTCAGTTCTAAGCCAGACTAGGCGCGAGAACAAAATATCGACGCGGCATACACAGAGTATGTAAGGAGATATTTTGTTCGAGCAACAACGTATGGCGACGAACTGGAGTTACTCAGAGGCTTCTTAATAACTTACAGGAATCAAGTTTACCCGATTAAGCTTTTTTTGGCATAACCACCATGCGCCGGGTTCTCAAGCCAGCCCCGACTAGCTGTGAACTAGTCCAGCTTCACACCCGCCTTTTTCACCGCCGCACTCCAGCGCGCGCTTTCTGCCTGCAAGAATTGCATGAACTGCGCTGAATCGAGATAAGCCGGATCGGCCCCCTGCGCGACCATGCGGGTCTTTACATCATCGGCGGCCAGCGTTTTCTTGAACGCGTCGGTCAGCTTCGCTGTGACATCGGCCGGCAATTTCGCTGGCGCCAGGACGCCGTAGAAACCCACCACCTCGAAGTTCTTCACGCCCGATTCGGCCATCGTCGGCACATCGGGAATGGCGGCATTGCGTTCCTTGCCGGTCATCGCCAATGCGCGCACTTTGCCGGCCTTCAGATACTGCGTGACCTGCGGAATCGATTCGGACATGAACTGCACCTGGCCGGCAAGCAGATCGGTAAACGCGGGTGCCGTGCCTTTGTACGGCACGTGCACCATCTGGATACCGGTCGCCTGCTCCAGCATTTCCGGCACCAGGTGCGAGATGCCGCCATTGCCGGCGGAGCCGTAGTTCACCTTGCCCGGGTTCTTCTTCGCGTAGGCGAGGAATTCAGCAAAAGTCTTGGCGGGCACATCGTTGTTGACGATCAGCGCCAGCGGCTGTTGCGCGGTACGCGCAATCGGCGTGAAGTCTTTCAGTGTGTCATAGACATTCTTGGTGTACACAAACGGATTGATCACCATGGTGCCGGTGTTGGCCATCAGCAGCGTGTAGCCGTCCGGCGGCGACTTGATGACGAAGTCCGCGCCGATGGATCCGCCCGCACCCGGCTTGTAATCGATGATTACCGGCTGGCCCAGATGCTTCTGCAGTTGATCCACCAGCAGGCGCGCATGCGTGTCCAGCGGACCGCCCGGCGGAAAGCCGACGATGATCTTGATCGGCTTGTCGGGGAAGGCGGCGTGGGCGGCCGATGCCATGGCAAGCAGCACTACAGCTGCGACGAGCTTGAACAATTTCATGCAATTCTCCGGAAGGGTTGGCGAATTTAAATGTTGAAATCAAACCATAAACTCAAGCACTGTCGAGGCCTCCAGGGCATTTTTGCCTGAAAAGCCGCACCAATCCTTGAGTTTCTCATCTTTCGTCTGGGTAACCGATACGCCTCGGCGCCATCAATCCAACGCCATCAACACATCCCGCAGCGTGCTCACGATCTGGTCGATGTGCTTTTCCTCGATGATGAACGCCGGCGAAATCACGATGTTGTCCGCCGCACTGCGCACGATCACGCCCTTCTCATAGGCTTTCAGGAATGCTTCGAACGCACGCGCGCCCACAGCACCCGGCCGCGACTCGAGCTCGATCGCCGCCACCAACCCGAACGCGCGCAGGTCAATCACGTGTTTCGTCCCTTTGAGCCCGTTCACGGCCTTGGCCAGCACCGGCGCCATTTTCGCCGCGCGCTCGAACAATTGCTCATCCTTGTAGAGCTGCAGCGTGGCAATGCCCGCCGCACAGGCTAGCGGGTGCGCGGAATAGGTGTAGCCGTGAAACAGCTCGACCGCACCCTGCGGGCCGGTCATGAAGGCATCGTGGATTTCGGCCGAGCAGATCACGCCGCCCATGGGCACCGTGCCGGAGGTGACGCCCTTGGCAAAGGTGATCATGTCCGGCTCCACACCAAACACGTTGGCCGCAAACGCACCACCCAGACGACCGTAGCCGGTAATGACCTCGTCGAATATCAGCAGGATGCCGTGCTTTTTGGTGATCTCGCGCAGCCGCTGCAGATAACCTTTCGGCGGGAACAGAACACCGGTGGACCCGGCCATCGGCTCGACGATCACGGCGGCGATGGTAGAGGCATCGTGCAGCGCCACCAGCCGCTCCAGTTCATCGGCAAGATGTGCACCCCACTCCGGCAGTCCATCCGAATAGGCGTTCTCTTTCAGGTTATGCGTGCTCTGCAGGTGATCGACACCGTAGAGCATGTTGCCGAACATCTTACGGTTGGGCAGCATGCCGCCGACCGAGATGCCACCAAAGCCCACGCCATGGTAGCCACGTTCGCGGCCGATCAGCCGCGTGCGCGACGCTTCCCCACGGATGCGATGCCAGGCCAGCGCAATCTTCAGCGCCGTATCCACCGCCTCGGAACCGGAGTTGCAGAAGAACACGTTCTGCATATTGTCCGGCGCGATATCGATGATGCGATTGGCGAGTTCGAACGCCAGCGGATGCGCAAACTGGAACGGCGAACAGAAATCCAGCGTCGCCGCCTGCTTCTGGATCGCTTCCACGATCGGCTTGCGATTGTGGCCGGCATGGCAGCACCAGAGACCGGCAAAGCCATCGAGCAGCGTCTTGCCATCGTCGGTTTTGTAATACATGCCATCGGCGCTCGCCAACATGCGCGGCGCGGCCTTGAAGTGCCGGTTGGACGTGAATGGCATCCAGTACGCACCCAGTTGATCCGGGTGCAGGTGAAGCTGGTCCGAGAGAACGGTCATGTGTTTCTCCTCAATGTGCTGTGCGATCCTCTTTGGGATGCATTCAGTTTAGCAATATCGCCAACGTAAATTACCGCTGCTACGGTTTGGTTACCTTAACGTCGGGCTTGCCGGCAAACGGCTTTACACCAAGCGCCTCGTACACCTCAGCCGGGTAGTACATCACGCCCTGCTTCATGGTCATCATCACCTTGCGGACGTTGCTGAGGTTCGCCGACGGATCGCCATCGACCAGAATCAGATCTGCGTCCTTGCCAACGGTGATGGATCCATTGCGCTCCAGTGTCTGTGCATACTTGGCGCCGTTCCAGGTCGCGATCTGCAACGCCTGCGCCGGGGTCAAGCCGGCCATCACATAAAGCTCCAGCTCGCGATGCAGCGTGAATCCGGCAATGTCATCGCTGCCTGCCAGGATCGGTATGCCGGCGTCGTACATCTGCTTCATGAACGCCAGCAATTTCTCGAACGACCTCCTGAACGGTTCCGCATTCTTGTCAGTCACGTCCATCGAATTGGTCAGCCAGTTGCGGCTGATGGCCGGCGGCATATTCGGCGAAACCATATTGAAGCTCGGGTTCGGTGCACCCTGCCGCTGCAGGAACATGGCCTCGAACGCGGTCATGGTCGGGTCTATCGCGGTTTTCTTGTCGACCAGCAGCTTGACGAAATCCTTCACGCGCGGCGACTCAAGATCGATCTGGTTGGCGTTGTCGCCGACCAGATAGAAACGCAGCAAGGTGCGCGTGTCGTCGTCTTTCTTGGTCAGAAAGTTCAGAAATACCTGATTGATGTGCTGGATCTCGTCGAAACCGTCGCGCACCGCTTCTTCCGCGCGCATGAACGCCGGGATATGGCCCGACACTCGCAGGCCGCGCTGGTGCGCATATTCGGCAATCGGTTTCACCCATTCCGGCTTGATCGAGTTGTACAGCTTGATCTGGCGATAGCCGTGCTGCGCGTACCAGTCGATCGCTTTTTTGCCGCCATCGACATTTTCGATAACGAAACCGCCATTGGAGGAATACGGGCTCTTGCCTTCGATGTAGCCGGCGGCGACGATGTGCGGGCCGACGCTCAGACCGGCATCGACTTTCGACTTCAGGTCGTTGAGATAGTCATTGTCATTGCCCATGTCGCGCAGCGTGGTGACGCCGCCGGCGATATGCAGCACCGAATCCCATGCGCTGGTGTGGCCGTGCATGTCGAACAGGCCGGGCAGCAGCGTCTTGCCGCTGCCGTCCACCACTTTCGCTTCCGCACTCAGCGGTGAATTGGCCGGGAAGATGGCAGCGATGCGGCCGCGAAACACATGCACATCGTCAGGACCGTTGAACCTGGCGTTCTCCGAATCGAACCAGCGAACGTTGCGGATCACCGTGACCTCGCCAACTCCCTGGCCACGATGGGCGAGCTTGTCCGCGAGCTTGCGCAGCGTCTTGGCGTCTTCGGTAGTCTGGATTTTCAGCAGCTCGTCCACATTGTTCTCCCAACCCGTTTCGCTTACCGAGAAGGAGGGATAGACCAGTCCAAACAATCGCTGTTTTGCCGCGGCATCGGCCCACAACCAGATATAGGACGGGCTGGTACCGTAACCAGTGACGGCATAAAGCGCCACGCGGCCTTTTTTGCCGCTCTTTGACGTGATTGGCGCCTCGACCAGTTTTTCCACCGCCAGCCGGCCGCTGGGCAACGCATCAAGTTTGCGCCCGGGCGCAGCCAGCATGGCGCGCACGCTCACCGCCATCAGCTCGATACTGTTTTCCACGGGCACATACAACGCTGACGGCGCCACCTTCTCGCCTTTGTCCGCCTTGGATTTCCACTCGGCGCGGCCGGCCTTGCGAACAAAGGTCTCGTCGATCGGCGCGCCGAAGGTCGATTTGCCGGTGGCGACGAACGATTCGATCTGGCCACTTGGCCCGACAGTAACGTCCTCGAACAAATCCGGGCCGCGGCCATTGTCTCTGTAGGTGAATTCAACCTTCAACTTACCACCCGGCAGACGCTGCACGATCTGTTTGCCGGCAACCTTGCCTTGCGTCAGGATCACATAACTCGTGGTATTCGCCGGCGATGCCGCGGCCACCTGCGCGACAGCAGGTGCAGCGAACGCGATGCCAACAAAAGCAGAAAACACGGACAACGAAAGACCGGCGAGAATTTTTGATGCCACAGTGCGACGCTTCATTCGATTGGCTTTCTCATGGTTGGTATTTAATTCAAGGAAAAAATCCAGCACTGGTAAGGCTTTCAGGGCAAAAATGTCTGGAAAGCCGCACCAATGCTGGAGTTTGATACGGAAATTCTATCCGTAGGGCGGACTTGTCCGCCATCGATGCCAATGGCGGACAAGTCCGCCCTACAAGCTGATTTGCGCATCTAGGACTCCCCCGCTTCCATCATGGCGCCTGCGGACAGCGCGCCGTTAGCAGGATACAAAAATTCAGTCAGCAGGCGATGAAAGTGATGCGTGCCCTGCTCACGTGCCGGTGAATAGCGGCCACGATCATAGAGGCGTGAGTGCGTGCCGCGCTGCACGGCTTCGACAATCGCTTCGTCTTCCATTTCCACCTGATGCAGTGCGGCTCCCGCACCGGCATCGAGTTTCGATTCGTCCCAGACAAAGCTGCGAAACAGCACCCGCGTGCGGTCTATCGCCTGCGGCAAAACCACATTCAGCGAAAGCCCCCAAGGGTAGAAATTGAACATCAGATTGGGAAACACCCACCAATAATAAGCAGCGATGCGAGTGCCGAAATCCGGCGAACCCGGCGGCAGGTCGAAAGCCATTTCACCGTCGCGCGCCTCGGCCAATTGCAGGTTTGCATAGCGATGCAGTTCGCTGCGGTAGCTGCCGTAATCGACCGCCTGGTTCAGGCCGGCGTGAACAAACGGGATGTGGAAGCCTTCGAGATAGTTCTCGACATACAGCGCCCAATTGGCGTGAATATCGTAGTCGCGGCTGCGAGTCGAATTTGCGACAAACTTTTCCAACGGCAGCCATGACAGCCGCGAGCGCATCGGCGCAAGGAACTCTTCCAGCGAAGCCGCAGGATTAAGCGAGGCATAGCCCTGCCCAGCCCATTCGCCGAAGGGAATTTGCGGCAGATGATCGGCTGGCGACGGAAAATTCCTCGCCGCGCCAAACTCCGGCATGAAAGTCATGCGACCTGCCAGATCGAAACGGCGTGAGTGATAGCCGCAGCGAATCTGATCTGCACGACACGGTGTCTTCACCAGCAGATTGCCGCGATGGGTGCAAACGTTCGACAGGCAACGCAACACGCCCGACTTGTCGCGCGACAGCAGCAATGGTTCGCCGGCTTCGCCGAAAAATCCCGGCAGCAGGTCGCACGGCGCCAGTGAACCGGCTTCGCTTACATCATCCAGCGAACCCAGCCACTGCCAGCTGCGGGCAAACACGCGTTCTCCCGTCAGCTGCCAAACCGTCTCGTCGTGGTAGAAGCGGCCGGGCAGCGTATGGGCAAGAGTGACATCGGGATCTACGGCGTATCGGGCGGTCACGAATGCGAGGCGGCAATCAAGTGATGACGCTGCACTTTAGCATTGCGCCTGCCCGGCCAGCGGGGCGAACGCGCCGCCCCGGGCCGCCATGGCTTATTCCTTGGGGAAGTACCCGTCGGTCATTTCCCTCGACCGCTTCGACACATTGGGATCGAAATTGGTCGCCACCGGACGTGCCCCGTTCGGCAAATTCACCGGCCGCAGCCACTGCGGATCGACAGGCTTGGCTTTTGCGCGCCATTCAGCGGCCAGCTTGTTGGCTTCGCGAACGTCGTCGGCCGATAGCGTCTTGTCCAATTCGGCTTTTGCTGCCTTGGCGAGCCTGATGAAGTCCGCCGACGCCGGCGTTTCCGGCTCCGCAATAGCCAGGCTGTACCACTTGTACGCCTGCACTTCGCTCTTGGTTACACCGGAGCCCTGCAAATACATGCCACCAATCGCATGCATGGCCCAGGGCAGCCGCTGATTGGCCGCCTGCTCCATTAGTTCGGCGGCGCGCTTGGCATCCTTGGGCACGCCTATGCCCGCCGCGTACATCCGGCCCAATTCAAATTGCGCCGTCGCATGACCTTTGCTCGCCGCCCGCTGATACCAATCTGCGGACGCGCGGCCATCAAGCGGCGCGCCGTTACCGAAGAAGTAAACCTTGCCCAGCATGGCCTGCGAAGGAACATGTCCCTCCTTGGCCAGCGGCAGGAAGGCGCGAAAGGCGTTCCAGTAGTCGGCCTGTTCGTAGGCCTTCTCCCCCTCTTCAAAACTGGCCCAGCTCGCCAGGGGCGCGACAAGAAAAACCATCGACAACAACGGCGCCAACAATGGGCGCAAAAATCTGGATTGCATCTGTTTCTCCGTGAGCGCCAATCGGCGCAGTTACATTAAATACAGTCAAAGCTGAGGCAAGGCCGCCATTTTAGGCGATTAATCGCCAGCGCCCTGCCACGCGTGGATTTGGGCACTGCCCGCCGGATTTCAAGTCCCCCCGGCGCAGCACGTTTCGGCGGTACAGGGCGTGTTTGATTCCCCGTTTTCCGTCATTCATCGCTCATTTGTAGTGATTGAAAATGCCGGCCGATAAATTCACCGTGTCCTGCTGAAACACGTGTCAGACAAGGATACGAATCGACACACATCGCAAACATTTTCAAAGAGGTCATATCATGAAGAAAGCCACACTCATCGCCGCAATGGTTGCTGTATTACCCGCATCTTTTGCCTTTGCCGCTCCGGCAGAAAAGGCCGTTGTTCTCACGTTGCCCGCACAGGAAGTTCGCAGCACCTCGCTCAATGACTACGCAGTGTCCCGCGAGGCGTTCCGCGATTTCCAGGGTGAATATCGCCTGGCCAACGGCGGCGTGCTGCGCCTGGTGCAACAAGGTAACGGCTACTACGCGCAAGTCAGCGGTCAGCCGCGCATCGAAGTTCGCGCCACGTCCGGCAACACCTTCGTTTCATCCAACGGCCGCACCGAGTTGTCGTTCGAACAGAACGACATTGGTACCGTCACCACAGTGAAACTCACGCAGGCGCGCATTGCAGCCTGACGCCGGCTGACTGAGCAAACCAATTGGCCGCTGTGAACTACGGCGGCCAATTGCGCTTGCCGTTTTTCACGGCGAGAGCGCGTCTACTTATTTTTTTCTGGGTGGCGCCAGATGTGCTTTGAAAAATGACTCTGCGCGAAGTTTGGTGTCGTCCGTGGCAGCCACATTGGCGGCGATGCCGGTACGCTTCGGATTCGGCGTGTCGTACGAATGCTGCGCGCCCGGATAGCTGACGAACTCCACCGGTGCGCCGGCATTTTTACTGGCGTCCGCAAGCTTTTCGCAGTTTGCGTAGCTTACCTCTTCATCCTCGGTGCCGATCAGCAGCAGCAACGGCGCATAGGGCCGATACACTTGGCCGTAGTATTTGGTCACCGGCGTACAAGCCGGATACACCGCGATCGCCGCGCGGAATCCCGTCTCGATCGTTGGCTTGTCCATGCCGACAGTTTTCTCCGCCATGGTCGATAGCGCGGCGCTGCCGCCGTTTGACCAACCTTGCAGGAACACGCGATCTTTCTGCACTTCGGCGCGAGATCGCAGATATTTGAGCCCCATGTACGCATCATGCGGACGAACCGTAATCTCGTTCACCTCGGGCGGCCGGCCACCGGCTTTGTTGGTGCCGGCTTCAAAACCCTTGTGATAACCGCGCGGGCCGAAGGTATCGACGTAAAGGCCGACGTAGCCGCGCTCGGCCCAGAATTTTCCCCACATCAGCGTGCGTGCCGCGAGCGTGGTCGCGTCAAAGCGTTTAGTCGTGTTGCTGAACACACCCGATCGGCCATGCAGCATGACGATAGCGGGACGCGGTGCGGGCCAGGTCTTTGCATCCGGCAAATAGAGATAGCCGGTGAGTTTGACTTTACCGTCGGCGCTGTCGAAGCTGACGGTTTCGGGCGTTTCTGCACGCGCTGAAGAAATGCCAACGATCAGCGCAGCAAGTAAGACAGTTTTGATAGTTTGAAAAGTACGCATACCTGATTCAACACCATCTGCTGAAACATTGCGACTCTCGTTGCAAACCCAGACCTTCCCCCGCGTCCCAAGAAAGGGACTTCCTTTGGTCGCAGGCGGGGGAAGGTTAAAACTTCAGTGTCCTATTTTCCCGGCTTCGCAATCAGCTTGTTCAAATCGTCAATCTTCTTCCGCGCCAGTTCCACATCGTTCATGAATTCGCGCAAATAGCGATCGCGCTCTTCGCTCTGCCATTCGGCGTCGGAGAACACATTCATCGGATAGCGTTTGCTCATGTGCACCAGCCCCGGCAGGCGCGGCATCAATGCGCGATCCGGGAACGCATCCTCTTTCAGCAGGAAGCCATCGACATCGCGCAATCGCAGCGGGAACGCAGGCTGATTGTCCAGCACCAACTTGCCGAACGCGCGGAACGGAATTTCGTGGGTGCCTGCGGTCAATTCTTGATTGAACACCGCCAGCGCAAATGGTTTGCCGGTGAAATCGTCCAAGCGCCCGGTGGCTATATAACGCCCCGGCACGCGCACCTCGGCCTTGAGATAAAACACCAGCGAACCATTGTCGATCGCCTCGCGCACCGCGCCAGTCCAGATCGCCGGTGGCTCCGGTGTGTAGTACATATCGAAATAGGTGTAGCCGGCCTGTCCGTTCACTTCGATGGTCATATCCAATCTCAGCTGCCCGGTGTAATCGGCGAAACCCTGCAGCGCGGGTGTAAACATGTACGAATACGTGCCGTCGCCAGGCGTGACGTCACCATCCGTCCCTGCGTCATTGACCTTGACAGCCCTCAGCGGGCGCGTCGAGGCCTTGCCCCCCTGCGGCGGGTCGATGATGCCAGCGGCGATGATATTCAACGGTGCGATTGCCCCATCGCCATCGTAAGCCGTGATGGTGAAGGTCACGCTCTCGCGACCAGCAACAAAGATGCGCTCCTGCGACGTCCGCAGCCGCACATTGCCTTTCAGCTCGTCGCCGGGCCGGTAAAGCCGCTTGTCTTCCACCACCGGCCGATTGGGATAAATCTGGTCGCCATGCTCGTCGGCGGGACGTGATTCGTGCGGATAACGCGTGACGCGACGATAGTTGTCCAGCACTTCCTGCGAACGTGCGAGGCGTTTGTTCCACAGCACCAGCTGCGCGGCAGGATCATCGAGATTGCCGGCGGGTCTATCGATGTCTGCCGAGCCGGAAGATCCCATTGATCGCGATTGCAACCATGGCGGCGCACCGCGATTGGACGATGTTGCTGTTGCTTCCGGTGACACACGCCACTCGGCGACTTCCGGCTTGGCAACGAAGCGCCAGCCGAGAAATGCCGCGCCGATCAGGAAGCAGACAATGGCGAGCCGCCAGCGGCCCGCCTGGGCCTGCAAGGCCCGAGGCGGACGCCGGTGACTCAAAACAAAACGATGGTGAATGCTGCGGGACCGGTGACGGTCACTGGGCATAGGTAACCATGTCGAGGCGGGCACGCGAGATGATGCCAGCCCAGTTGCCGTTGGCGTAATGGTTCCAGGCTTCGGAATTGTCACGGAACGACACCGAATGATTGCTCCACTTGGCGCGGCCACCTTCATTGGCAGCCGTGCCCAGCGTCAGATCGTTGCAGAACCAGTCCGACGCATTGCAGTAGCTGCCGCCGCTGGAGCCCGACACACCACCCGATGAGTGATAGGCGATGGCCTCATCATCCTGCCCCGGCAGCAAGCCCGAATACAGCGTGCCCTTGGCGCCGGCGAACATGTAGAACATCTTGCCGCGGGTATTGTTGTGGTCGTACATTGCGCGCGCGGTGGAGGTCTTCAGATCGCTGACCAGCGGCTCGGACAGCAGCCAGTCGCCGCTATCGGCCAATTCCGATCCGCCCGCCGCACCACCCGCATTGTTGACCCACTTGATATTCCAGCCGGTCTGCGTGCCTGCACCGGAAGCGGAGCAGGTGCCGTTGGATGCCGGACTGGCATTAGTAATGGTGCGCGTGCTGCCGCCATACATCGACAGCGTATAGCCCAGCATCAGGTTGCCCGCGCTGTGCGTGGCGATGTAGCACCAATTACTGCCGGTGCAATAGCAGTCGAGCGCATTGCGCACATAAACGTTCTGGTTGGAGATGCGGTTGTAGCCGTCCCAGTTCACCGCCTTCTTGTTCACCCCGGCTGCGGTCGATGAAGGACCCCAATAAGTGAAGTCGTTGTAATTGCCGATCTGCCCGCCGCCGGTGCGGCCGTTGATCCACAGCGAGTAATTGGTGGTTTGAGCGACGACCGAGAAACCGATGGCGCAGACAGCAGCAAACGCGACGAGCGCGCGACGTCCTATCTTCATGCGGAACTCCTCCTGATTGAACACGACAACATGGGTCGATGAATCTTTTTTTGTCCGGTCATCCAGACGCCGATGGAGCCCGCGCTGCAGCCGGTGACGCATGTTATGTGAGGCAAATGTGCGATGTCAAAAACATCTTGATGGCGAAATTCAAACGGTAAAACTCAAGCACTGGCACGGGTTTCCGGGCATTTTTGTGCCACGAACCGCGCGCGTGTTTGAGTTTTATCGTTTGAAATTGGGCAAAGGTAAAACGAGCAAAGCCTTGATGCGCGTTTTACCTTTTACCTCTGCGCATAGCCGAGTAAAACGGCCAAATCAAGACTAGAAAAAGAGAGAGCCACAAGATCCAACCCCAATTCTCTATTCCGGATTCTATGGGGGTGAGACTCACAAGCAGCCCGACCATAGCCGTGGCCAGCAGCGAGTACACGAATGCCAACGAGATCGATGTTAGGAAAGCTCTGACTGATTTCACTTGATTCTCTTCGGCGCGAAAGCACAACGACGGTTGTTGTCATACCGTAACAGGCGACAAGTAATGCGGGACATAAGTGTTCTCTGTGTCAGCGCACGTTCGCCTTGATCCACTCTCGCGCAAGCCGCTTCGATTCTGCGATCTGTTCGGCCGTCATTTTTTCTTCGACCTGACGGCGTGCCTGCTCGGCCGCGCCGCGCCGCGTGGTGTCGGCATTGGCTTCGACGATGCTGAACCACATTGCCGCCTGCATCACGCTCTGTGGCACGCCGTGGCCATTGGCGTGCATCGAACCCAGGTTGTACTGCGCGACCGCGTTGCCGTTGCCCGCTGCCATGTGATACCACTGCAGCGCCTGCGCCATGTTCTGCTGCACGCCGATGCCTACGTCGTAGAGATAGCCGAGGCTGGCCTGCGCCCGGTCATTCCCCTGTCGTGCCGCTTTCTCGTACCACTCTGCCGCGCGCAGCGAATTCTGCGGCACGCCGACGCCTTTGTCATAACACTCGGCCAGCTCGAACTGCGCAATCGCAAAGCCTTGATTCGCTGCCCGGGTATACCACTGCACGGCCATTGCGGCGTCGAGCGGCACGCCGCGGCCACGCGCGTACATGGAGCCGATGTGGGTGGTGGATTCCAGTATCTGCTCGCGGCTCATCCTTGCTTCCATCGCCGCGCGTTTCTTCGCCGCACTCGCCTCGCCATTCAAGCTGGCCAGGTTGGACCAAACATGCGCCAGCACTGGATCCTTGGGCACGCCCAAACCCTTGACGTACAGGTCGGAAAGATTGTCCTGCGCCAAACCCAGCCGCTGATCGGCCGCCTCGCGGTACCACTTCACCGCCATGGCGAAATCCTGGCCGATTCCCTGCCCCTTTTCGTAGCGCACGCCGAGGCTGTTCTGCGCTTCTGCATGCCCCGCCGTCGCGGCTTTCTGGAACCAGTTCACCGCCTCCGCCGAGTTCTGCTTGACGCCTTG
>JAEUNB010000261.1 GCA_016790625.1 Betaproteobacteria bacterium
GTAAAGAGTGCCGCCGTTCACCGCGCCGCCCAACGCGAAGTAGTGCCCGCCCCAGCCGTGATCACTGCCGGTGCCATTTGATGTCAGCGTGCGGGCAAAATCGGACAAGGTGAATGAAGTCACGCTCTGCGAAATTCCCTGCGACACCGTCCAGTTGTAGAACCAGGTCAGCGCCTGATCGAGTTGCTTCAGCAAATCCGAATGCAGGCCGGAGAGAATTGGCGTGGTGGCGTTGTTCGAATTCTTGAATTGGTCGCCGTGATTGTCGAAGCCACCCAGCGAGACAAAAAATATCTGCCGCTTCACGCCAAGCGAATTGCGCGCCGCGATCATGTTCGCCACCGACCGCAATTGACCGGCAAAGCGATTGTTCTGCGTCGCACCCGACGAGTTCACGAATGTCATCGGCGGAGCCGGCGTAATGGGAAACTTTTCCGAATAGTTGCCTTGGGCATCGCGGATCGGATTGCCTGTCGCGTCAACGTTGTACAGCGTGCTGGTGACAAACTCGCCGGTGGTCAAGGCACGCGAAGCCATGTCGCCCCATTGATCTTCCAGCGCATTGGCTCGCGCCGCGTTCAATTGGCCGACAAACGCCGACTGGGGATCGGGCCGGGAAGCTGAATAGTTGTCCCAGTCGCGATACGAGCGCAGCCGGCGCACGATGGCGCTTCGTGTGTTGCTCCAACCTGAAACGGCGTATGCGACGGTGTTGTTGCCTTTTTGCAGCAAATTCTGGCCGGCTGCGCTGATTGATACCGAAACCTGACTGTTGCCATTGGCCGATTCAATCAGGTCGGCAAGGCGCCCGCCCCAACCTGACTCGGCAGGCGCGTCGGCACGCCCTGTCTGCCAGTGGCTCTGCATATCGGAGTGGGAAAACAATTGCGGTGGCAAAGTATCCTTGGCCTGATACTGCGCCTTGGTCGTCGGCTTTAGCAGCACACCGACATTCGATGCGATGGCCAGCTTGCGATCAGTGTTGAAGATATTGGCAAGACCGGGCATGGCGGGATGCATGCCGAACGAACGGCCGGAAATGCCAGCCGAAATCGGCAACACGTTCTCCGAGGGCAGCGCCAGATTACCCCGGCCACTGGCGTACCCGGCATATTCGCCGCCCAGCGGAATCACCATGTTCTGGCTGTCGTTGCCGCCAAACAGGAACACACATACCAGCGCCTTGTAGTCGTTGAACGGGCCGGCGGCATAGGCAGCCTGCATGAGATTGCCCATCATGGGCGTGCCGGCGGCAGCCGCCATCATCTTCATGAAGCGGCGGCGGTCTTTGTGCAGATCGGTGAGTTCCATATGCGTTCGCTTATTTCTGGATCGAGTATTCGGGGGAATTGAGGATCAGCCACAGCACGGTCTTGAATCGCTCCGTGCTTTGTGTCGTGCTGTTGCTATCGGTCAGCTTGGTCGCCACATCAATCAGCTTGGTGCGGAATTGCAGGCTCATGGAACCCGAAAGCAACAGGATGTTCAATGCGTCGACCATAGTTGCCGGCGTTGACGCCATGGCAATGTAGGCATCGTAATTCGGACGAATCCATGCATTCGGATTGCTGGTATTTCCCTGTCCAAACCCGCCAATAACCCCGTACTTGCTGAAGTCCATGAAGCCGGAGATTGTTGCGCTATTGGTTATGCCAAACTCGGGCCCATACAAACTTTGCTGCGACAGCGGGCCGGTCGGTGAGAAATCAGGCGCATAGAAATTGAATACACTCGGCGCCCTCAGCGGGCTCTGGCCCAGCGAGTCCGATCCACCCAGGTCGTAAATATTGGCGTAGTTGCCGTCCAGCATCACGCCACCGAACGCGCGGTGCAAGTGTGTAAAGCGCAGTACCGGCTCGCGCAACTTGCCGTACGAACTCGGCTGGTTGCTGCGCGACAAACGCGCTTCCGGATCAAGCAGGATCGCCCGAATCACGGCTTTCATATCGCCACGCACACCGGAGCCATTGTTGTTGAATGCTGCCGCCACGCGCGAAACATATGCGCCACTCGGGTTGCTGGTCACCAGGCGCTGGATCAGTAGCTCACCGATGAAGGGGCCAACGTTCGGGTGATTGAAGATGTTGTCGACCACCGAATCGATATCCTGCATCGGCGTCTGGTTGGCGGGAACATTTTTGTTGAAGCTGGTCGAGCCCGGATAGGTCAGCAACGTCTTGGCACCCGTGTCATGCGCGCCACCGGTGATATTTCGCTTGTCATCGGCGGAGCGATAGCTGGCCGTCCACGGCTCCATCGGCAGCGACCATGCTGTGCAGGCCTTGGCTGCGGACGCGGCATCGCTCGGGTAGGGAACATCCGGATACAACCAGCGCCACGTCAACGTCTGGTTCTGACCGGCAAAATGCCAGCCGGTCAAAGCCCGCGCCACTTCCTGCGCATCGGTCTCGCTGTAAGTATCAATCGGTTTTCCGTCGCCTCCAAACTGTACCGAGCCATCCTGGTTCAACATCACCGTGCCGATGGAGAACAATTGCATCAGTTCGCGCGCGTAGTTTTCGCTGGGAATTGAATTCAGTACCGGGTCTGCTTTGGCGCTGCCTTTCATGTCCAGGTACTCGCCCATCGCCGGACTCAGCGTAATATCCTTCAACAGCGTGCGGAAGTTGCCGAAGGCGTTTCGTCCGAGTAGGTCAAGATAGGACGCTCCGCTGCAAGCCTGATCTCCGATCGTATTGTTGTTCATCGAGATCACCATGATCTGCGATAGCGCAAACACCATGCGCTGGCGCAACTGATCATTGGCCTCGAAGTACTGCTTCCAGATCGACGGCGAGGTCACCGAATAAGGCGCCGTCGGGTAGTTGGGGTCGTTGCGTACCGTATCGAGGTGCATCGTTTGAGGGCGATTGAACTGCTCCTCCAGATAAGCTGCGGGCGTCATCGCCGTCACGCGATTGATTTCGGCCTGCGTGGCACCGAACGTCGTCTGCGCCAGCAGGCGTGCGGCATCCGATCCGACAAAGGGCTGAACGGTCATCGTCACCGGGGATGAGATGGCAAACAGTCCGTTCGAGCTGTAAGCGCGCGCGGTGAGTACAGCCGGCCCATCGACAAACGGTGTCCACGACAGTGTGTATGGCGAAGCCGTGCGCTCGCCGATCTTGGTGTTGCCCTCGTAAAAATCCACCCGCGTAATGGTTGCACCGGTAACGGCGGCTGTCGCGGCCAGGCTGGCGGCACTGCCGGCGTTGCCTGAGGCGGGGGCCGACAAACTAACCGTGGGCGCTGCGCCTGCAGCCAGACTATTGCCGAGGCGGGCCCGCGCCAATGCGATATCGCCGGCGACAATCGTTCCGGAGCAATTGAAGTCATGGCGAAAATTCGCGGCGCTTGCCGGATATCCAGAGCGTGCGCGCACGGCGGATACATCGGCTGCATTCACCACGCGGGAATTGTCGGCGTCCCCCAACAGAAATCCCACCGACACGGCCGGCGATAGCACCCCATTCACACCACTCAGGGCCACCCGCACGCGCCGGTTGTCGGCGACATCGCTCAGGCTTACGACAACGTTGTTGCCCGACGCAGCTGCCGACACAGTACCGATACCGGTGCCATTCACATCCTGGGCCGTTACGCTTCCCGCCACGGTAATGGGTTCATTGAAACGGAAAACGATGCTGTGCCCACTGCAGACATCGCGCGGCTCCACGCTGACGTTGCCGTTAACAGCGGCAGCCGTATCCAGAACGACATCGAAACTGCCTGCCGACCCGTGCGACTTACGCGAAACCACGGAATCAAGCGTCAGCGCGCTATTCGCCGCAGTGGCAACCGACAGCAAAAGCAAGCCGGCCAGCCAATACCGCGACCGAAGCGAAAACCGTTTCATTTCCCTGCCCCTTTAAGTGCCTGACCTCACGCATTGCAGTATTCGTGCCAACCGTCACCGGCCATGATTTCTGGATTATCGAGCGTCAGAAACCCCAAGGTTTGTCGCTGCAGGGCGACACCGGCACCCCCATTTGGTCAAATGGCGGCAAAAAAAAGGGCCGGGAGGTGGAGCTTCCTCCCGGCCCGCAATGCGACTTGCGCAGGATCGCTAGGCGGCGACCGAGTGCAAAACCGCGGAGGAGCGCGATTCAGTTGATACGGGTTGTTTCCACGCGGTTTGGACGGCGGCCACACCGCTGCCGAGATGCAGGGGTATACCAACATCGCCCATAGCCATTTCGGCACCGGCGATGGCACCCAGCAACATCAGTTCATTCATATCGCCGATGTGGCCGATGCGGAATACTTTGCCGGCTACCTTGGATAATCCGGCCCCCAGGGACAGGTTGTAACGTCGATACGCGGTTTCGATCACTTTTGCCGCATCGAAGCCGGTTGGCACGACGATGGCGCTGACGGTATTCGAATGCCACTGCGGTTTCTTTGCGCACAGCGCCAGCCCCCATGCGCTGACTGCCGCACGCGTGCCTGCGGCCAGCCGTTCATGGCGGGCAAATACATTGTCGAGGCCTTCTTCGAACAATGTGCTCAGCGATTCGCGCAGGCCGTACA
>JAEUNB010000276.1 GCA_016790625.1 Betaproteobacteria bacterium
GTGTACACAACGTCTTGTCGGCCACCACATCGGACTCTAACCCGACCTACTCTAGTACGCTAGGTAGAAGACAGGTTAGATTGATATGGGATTGGGCGCAGAGTTATTCGTGAACGCTAGACCGCGTGGGCTACGTTGACCATGTTTTTTTCCGAATCGCCGTACTATTTTAATTCAATCGTAGGTTTCTACCTTCTCATCATCTGGAGACGACGTTGAGCCTCATCACCATCTTATTCGCTGCTGCGATTGTCGGTCAGCCGGACATATCCTGTAGTTCGGAATATCTGCAGCGGCAGTTGGATGATCGCAGTTCTGCCGATCAGTCGGCGCGTCGTTTGATTGGCAACAACACATTCGACGACAAAGTGTTAATGCATGTGCTGGAGGTCGATGCAGATAATCGGCGTTGGTTTCAGCTTGTGTTGGAGAAATGCGGGTGGCCAAAGAAATCCATGATCGGCGAGAATAGCTCTACCAATGCATGGTTGCTTGCACAACACGCGGATGCGGCCCCGGGTTTCCAAGAATATGCAGCAGCCAAAATGAAAATTGCCGTAGTTGCGGGGGAAGCAAATAGCAAGTTGCTGGCATTACTTGTTGACCGGAATCGCCGTATTCAAAAGCAACCGCAGGTTTATGGCATGCAGTTCAATGTTCAAGAGAATGCCAGGTTAGTGTTCCTGCCGATTGAAGCGCCGGTCCTGTTGAACAAGCGTAGAAAGGAAATAGGCTTGGAGCCGTTCGTGTGTCACGTAGATGCTGTGACGCGCGAGAAAAAGTTGCCCGCGATTTGGCCAGAGGGGGTCCTCTATGAACCTGCCCATTGCCATGAACAATGATGTACTACTGACCTGCTCCCTGCGGGCGTACTAATGGGAGTTGGAAGTCCTAGGTTGAGAGGTTAACTGATTCCTCGGGTTGGCTGTGCCGAACGGGTTTGCGCAGCGCGATGCTGTGCGGCGAATTGCGCAGACGGTATTCGTCCCAGGCTACCATGCGGCCGAACTTCGTTGTAGTCGATACGCCAGGCGGCAATCTCAATCCTGGCTTGCTGCAAGGTGGTAAACCAGTGTTCGTTCAGACACTCGTCGCGGAACTTGCCGTTGAAGCTCTCGATGTAACCGTTTTGCATGGGCCTGCCGGGTTCGATCAGGATGTGTTCGATGTGGTGCGCATGGCACCAGCGCGGCTGGTGAACTCAGGGCCGTTGTCGGTACCCACCGCGCGCGGGTAGCCGCGGAAGATCGCCGCCTGGTTGAGCACGCAGGTAACGTATTCCCCGCCGATGCCAAAGTCCACGGCGATATCGATGCAGTCGCGGCTGAAGTCATCGGCCACGGTGAGACACTTCAGCCGCCTTGCGTTGGCAAGGCTGTCGGCCACGAAATCCATGCTCCAGACCTCATTCAAGGTTTGTGCGATCCGCAGCGGTTGCCGCTCGCCGATGGGCCGCTTGGCCTTCCTGCGCTTGCGCACCGTGAGCCCCGCCTCGGTGTACAGCCGGTAGACCCTCTTATGGTTCACGCCCGGAAACTCCGGGCGCAACAAGTCGTGCACGCGGCGATAGCCGAAGCGCCGCCGCTGGTGTGCCGTTTCGACGATGCGCGCCTTGAGCTGCGCCGTCATCTCGTCATCCGCCGGCGGATGACGATAGCGGTCGAGGGAGAGCCCCACCAATCGACACGCGCGACGCTCCGACAAGCCGATCTTATCGACCATCCGGGCAATCGCGTCCCGCTTGATTGGTGGGGCTAGCGCTTTGTGCCGAATACGGTCTTGAGCGCGTGAATGTCCAGATGCGCTTCCGCCAACAGCTTCTTCAACTTGGCGTTCTCGCTCTCCAGCTCCTTGAGCCGGCGCGCCTCCGAAACGTCCATGCCGCCGAACTTCGCGCGCCAGTTATAGAACGTCGCTTCGCTGAAACCGCCCTTGCGGCACAGATCCTTGATCGGCATCCCCGCCTCGGCCTGCTTCAGAAAGCCAATGATTTGCTCTTCGGTATATCTGCTCTTCTTCATGTCCGTCATTCTCCTAAAAATGGCGGACTTCCCTAAATCACGCTGGTACGCTACGAAGGGGGCAGGTCAGCTTGCATGGTTCCGACCGGAAGTATATCTCCGTTGGGGGGCTTACTTGTTGTTTGCAATAACCCTCAACAACTTTAAGGCAAAAACAGTCCTGATCTCGCCTTTAGTGCTGCAATATCAGTTGCATTAATGGCGCCTGAAGTATTGACGTCAAATTGAAAATTACTGCTGCTAACGACTTGACCGCTACGTGCCTTTAATCCACTGATGTCACTCGCATTTACAGCGCGTGAGTTGTTGACGTCCCCAACAAGAAAACCAATAGAAATCGAATAATCCGCTGATGATCCATTAACCCCTTTCAATATCACCTGCAATCGCATATTGTCCGGTACCTCAGTCAACAAGATAGAAACCGTATTTCCTTCAAACCGAGCCTCTGACACTCTTCCGATACTCATTGTTGCGTCGATACCAAGAAGAGTGACAGCGCCTAACGCAGTAATCGCGCCGTCAAATTCGAAAATGATCTGATGCCCTATGCCGATCGCACGCGATTCAACTGTGACGTCTCTGCCCAATAGTTGAAGGTGGTCCAGCACAAGATCGTGTATGGCAACACCGCCATGCATTTTTCTTGACACAACACGTTTCAATTTATGGCAAGGAAGTGAAAAGTTCGTGCCTTTGAATACGCTGTCGACCAAGTTGAATAATGTCGAGTCGTAGTTCTTTAGCTCATCTCGCGTATTGACATGATTGTGAATTCCATTTGCTGGGATGGACTCCAAATTGACGGAGAAATAGCTCTGTACACCTTCCGCCCAGTATTCATCTTCGTTTACAGCGGCGTACGTGTCCGCCCACTTTCCTGCGGCAATGGCGTCCCTGTAGGCATTTTTCAGTCTTGAGCTAAATTGAGAATCTACAAAATCAAGCGCCATGGTTTTGACGGTATGCGCAAATTCGTGAACCAGTATGCTTTCACCGAAGTATCGGTCATGGCCATAGCAGAGCAGGTTTTCTTCAGCCACTGTAGACACGGGAATGAACGAAGTTGCGCCA
This sequence comes from Betaproteobacteria bacterium, assembly GCA_016790625.1. Classification (GTDB taxonomy): domain Bacteria; phylum Pseudomonadota; class Gammaproteobacteria; order Burkholderiales; family Usitatibacteraceae; genus UKL13-2. The sequence continues at coordinate 3,096 of JAEUNB010000276.1, forward strand.
AGCCCTCTTGTTGAGGCATCCCAGTCCGTACCAGGAAAGAGGGAATACAAATTCCGGTATTCAGGTATATCTGTTGTCACCTGATGAGTGCCAATGATCCCGACGCGAACGTTGTTAAAAACAAGTACTTCAATGAGATCGGGGCGCATCTGCAGCATTTGCTTAATCGACAAATGTGCCTTGATCAAAGCCGCATCTGGCACAACGCCGGCGCTTAGTACAGGTAAGGATTCTACCGAACAGTATTTTGTATAGAAATCACTTGCTCCAAGCGAGGCCGGTGGCGCAAGAACTGTACAGTCGTCAGACTCGGTAACTCGCCCCCTGCTTTGCAATACTACTAAGTCTTGATTACCGATTGTGATAGTCGCTTTGCGTGAATGGCCTGTTGTATTTTCGGCAACGATGAACTGGAAGACACCAGTTCCGGTAGACGGTTGGTCTGACACCAATTGGATCCAACTGCTATCGCTGTATGGACTCCAGCTGCAATCCGAGGTGGTAGTAACGGCGGTAACGGCGATGTTAGCGCTGGAAGTGAAAGCGGCAATGCGATCAAAATTGAAAAAACAACCTTGAAACGGCTCGGCGAGCTTTACTTTATTGGATATGGGTGGGATAGCACTTTTGTAACCCAGCGCATATCCGTCGGTCTGATATGACGTGTTCTGATGCGTGGGTATGCCTCTGCTTTTCTTGGTCGCAAGCGGCGTTTGTAAGCTTGACGGCCCGTGAAATGCGGTAGACAGTACTTTTATGCCGGCTACCTCATTTGTTGTATGACTTGTAGATGTTTTGGAGTCTTCTGCAGATACTTGCAACGCGCACAAAAAAATAAGGTACGTGCATCGCCGAAGGAATTTGATCATTTCCTTAGTTCCTATCGATGTGAGCAGTCGTTCATACGCCTTGCATGGGCCGACGCACTGCGACCTACATTTTCTCATTACCTCCAAATGGTATGGGATTGGAGTTTGTCCAGACAATACGCCGATAAGCGTATAGGCCTGGTCAGGTAGTGCCGAAGTAGTCATGGTTTGTGGCAGACGGTAGTGCTGATGTCGATGTTGTCGTTCGAGCAGGCGAGACGGGGCATCTTCGAATCCATCCAGGCCTTCTACAACGGGGTTCGCCGCCATCAACGGCTGAATTACCAGTTTCCGGTCGTCTTGTATCGGGCGGTCTCCCAGTCGCAACAAACAAGCGAGGAGGGGGCGGCTGCACGATGCCTGCGTAGAGCTCGTCGTGTTCGGAATCGGCCATGTTGCTTGGCCGACTGAGATCCATGTCGCCGCCATCGGCGGGCCTGATGCGACATCGCCACGTGGGTAACGGTGCGGTCATGTCCCATCCGGCGGGCTAGGCGCTTCGCATTGATGTTCCAGCCGCTCACACCCGTACGCGAAAGAGGAGACCGGTGCCAAGTTGGCGGACCAGCGGACCCGTGGTTTGGACGATGGCGACGGTGGAATCCATCACGGCGTTCAGGATGCAGTGATCTAGGCAACGAATCGCATCCTGCCGGGGGTCTGATACAACGCTATTCATGGTGTTCTCCCTGATAGCCGGCGAGCTAGCCCCGTTGATCTTGTGACCAGGTTGCCGGTTATTTGGTTAATACGGACAGATTGGCGGAGTTCAAGCCCCTCAAGCGCGAAATAACCGACATTGATTGCTAGATAATTTGAAAATGTAGACAAAATAGGACTTTTTTCCACTTTATGAGGATATTATGGACATTGACAGATTTCTGTTAAAATGAAAATATAGACAAAAATAACCAGTTACATCTATTTTGCAGACAAGTATGCCCTCCAAGACCAAGCAGCCTGCATTTTGGCGACAGCATGACGTGATTTTTACGTCCAATCTGTCGACGGGTGACGCGCGCGCAGTGCTTCGCGCAGCCAAGGCGGGCGAACTCTTCAAGATCCGCGAAGGTCTCTATACGCCCTATGCCGAAGCCGAATGGCCCGGGGTGATTGCGCGCAATCGCAATGACATCCTGGCCAACCTGTTTCCTGGGAGCGTGATCGGCTGGCGCAATTTCTTCTTGGGCGGCGTACCGGAAGACGGCGTCATCTACCTCACGTATTCATACAGCCGAGTCGTCGAGCTGCCCGGACTCAAGGTCTCGCTGGTCGCAGGCGCCGAGGCGCAAGCCGGGGACATGCTCTGGAAAGACGGTAAGCTGCATTTTGCAGGCGAGGCACGCGGCTATCTGGAAAACCTGGCCAGCACCCGAGGCGTTCTGCCCCGATCGGTCGGGCAAGACACGGTAAAGCGGAAACTGCAAACCCTGCTCGGACAGCAGGGGGAAACAAAGCTCAACACCTTGCGCGATCAAGCACGCGAGCTGGCACCGGCATTGAAGTTGGAGCAGGAGCAGGTAAAGCTGAATTACCTCATCACCGAACTCCTCGCAACCCATCCGGCGGCGACGCGAAAGGGCGTCCATCGCCAGCCTTTCGATCAGGCAAGGCTCACCTTATTCGAACAATTCGCAGCCCATCTTCGCGCGAACGGCATGCCTTATGTCCCGTCGGTGGCCGATCAGGGCAGTGCGCTGACCCATTTCGCCTTTCTTGAGTCGTACTTCTCCAATTTCATCGAAGGCACCAAGTTCGTCATCGAGGAGGCGATCGAGATCGGTTTTGAGGGCAAGGTGCCGCAATCACGGCCCAAGGATGCCCACGACATCCTGGGTGTCATGGCAGCCGCCGCCAATCCGCTGATGCGCGCCGCGCCCCTACCGGCGGGCGCGGGCTCGGTCACTTATGTGAAAGCGCTCCACACCACCGTCATGAAGGACCGCCCCGAGGTTCGGCCCGGCCAATTCAAGAACGTCAACAACCAGGCGGGTAACACTATCTTCGTGCACAAGGATTTGGTCCAAGGAACGCTGGTCGCGGCGTCAGACCAATTGGAATCCGTGCCGGAGGGCATTGCGCGCGCGCTGCTGGTCATGTTCATCCTGGCCGAAGTCCATCCCTTCGATGACGGCAATGGGCGCATCGCGCGACTGGTGATGAATGCGGAGCTGAGCCGGACCGGCGCCTGCCGCATCATCATCCCCTCGCTCATGCGCGACGAGTACCTGGATTGCCTGCGCGCGCTGACGCATGCCGGTGAACCGGCACCTTTCGTCAATTTCATGGTCCGTATGCAAGCCTGGACCGCCACGTTGCCGTATGCGAACTTGGACGAACTCGTCCGGGCCGTGAAAGCCTCCAATGCGCTGGAAGAAAACCGCACGCAATTGCGGCTGCTCACGCCGGTTGCACCCGCCGCCTAATATTTGAAAGGCTCTACGAGGACCACGGCATGACGCTTCGTCAACTGAAAATGCCCGCGCTCCAAGGCGGTCTTCTGGCCCTTGCCGCGGCCGCACTTTTTGGCATCAGCACGCCGCTGGTCCAGTACTTTGGCGCAGGCCTCGGCGCCTTCACGACCGCGGCACTGCTCTATGCCGGTGCCGCCGTGATCGGCGCGTTCCTGCGTCAGCGCGTCGAGCGGGAAGCTCGCCTCGTCCGTACAGATCTGCCGCGGCTTGCTGTCATCGCCGCATTCGGTGCCGTGCTGGGTCCCGTTGCGCTGGCCTGGGGGCTGCAACGCACCAGCGGGGCAGGGGCCTCGTTGATGCTAACCCTGGAAGCGCTCTTCACCGCCGTGCTGGCCTGGCAGCTCTATCGTGAAAGCATGGATGGGCGCGTATGGACCGCCATGTTGCTCTTGCTTGCCGGCGGGATGCTGCTGATCGTCGACCAAGGAATGAGCGGCGGTAACCAGTTGTGGGGCTTGTTCGCGGTGCTGCTGGCCACGGCGGCGTGGGGCTTGGACAACACCTTGTCGCGCGCGCTCGCGGAGCGCGATCCCGGGCAAGTGGTCTTGGCCAAGGCGGCTCTTGGCGCTGCTGCCACGACCACGCTTGCGGTCATTTTCGGGGAGCCCATGCCCAGCATCATGACGGTCATGGCCCTGCTGGCCGTCGGTGCGACCGGGTACGGACTGAGCTTGCGGTTTTATCTGCTGGCCCAGCGTGCCTTTGGCGCTGCACGCACCGGATCCGTGTTTGCGTTCGCGCCGTTCATCGGCGCCGCCGTCGCCATCGCCTTGGGCGATCGGTCATTCAGCGTGCTGCTGCTGGCTGGTGCCGCCCTGATGGCCATCGGCGTGCTGCTGCATCTGGCGGAGTCGCATGGACATGAGCATGCGCACGAGCTCCTGGAGCACGAACACGCCCATACCCACGACGATGGCCATCATGATCACAGCCATGACCCGATGCCGGCCGGATCACATAGCCATTGGCATCGGCACATGCCAATCTTGCATACCCATCCGCACGTGCCGGATGCCCACCACACGCATCGACACTAAGGGGCGTACAGGCACGGCCACTACCAGCCGAGCCGATGCTTTTCCTCGGTCGCGCGATGGCGCAAATCGTCCTCGGCGTGCAGATAGATGCTGGTAGTGCTGAGCGAGGCATGTCCCAGGTTGTCCCGCACCATCCGGAGGTCGACGTCCCCGTTGGCCATCGACGAGGCAGCCGTGTGACGCAGCCAGTGGGCGAAGGCCAGTTCGAGGCGTTTGCTGTCGGCCTTGTTACCGTTGATGTGAACCTGTTCCGCAGCTGCTCGAAAGGCTTGCTTGACGATCTGGTGCAAGGCCGCACGGGTCATCGGGCGCCGTTGCTGGCCGACGGGCAAAACGAGTGGCGTCGTCT
>JAEUNB010000294.1 GCA_016790625.1 Betaproteobacteria bacterium
TAATAGCCCTGATAGTCGCCACGCGCATTGGTCGGGCGTACCGAAGACACGCGGTCGTTCAGGCCCAGACGTGCCAGTGAATCGTAATTGCCGGCACGCAGAACCACGCAGCGGCCGTGGAAATTGGCATCGTCGCAAACCTCCCAAGAGCCGCGCTCCACGATCACCGATGAGGCACGATCGTTGAAACCTTCGCGGATAAAGTTCGGCACGGCGCGATTGGCCGAGAATGGCCGCCCACGGAAGCCCTCATGTTCGTAGAACGTGATTTGAGCCGTCGCTTGCGAGGCCACGATGAGCGATGCGGCGCCCAGTGCAGCTTTTAGTTTCCAGTTCATTTTCTTCTCTCCAAGTTATCCGTAAGGTCTAAGTCGATCCGCAGGTTTGCGTTTCAGACAAGAGAATAACGCGGGTACATGTCCGCAGGTTGTCAGCCGCGTCGAATCAGACTTGTAGGCCAAACACCGATAATGCCTTGTCATCGGCCAATGCAACAGGCCAAGACTCTAGCACTGGCGCGGCCTCCAGACCGAAAATGGCTGGAAATACCCACCAATACTGGAGTTTGGCATTGATATGCTGGGGGAAATGATTGTTGCGGCGCCACCAACATGTGAGCCCCCCTCTGACACAACGCGCGCAGGCTGACTCGTCGCCGTCACAGCAGCGCGGCATAATGATTGCTTCAACAAACGCTCAACTGCAACGAAGATTTCTGGAGAATTTCAATGAAAGTTTTACCCACGTCCATATCCCTTGCGCTCACCGCCCTGCTGCTCAGTCCGGCGATCGCATGGTCGCAGGCGAAGAGCGCCGAGAAACCCATCAGTTTCGGCATCATCGCCACCTCCAACAGCAATTCGGACGATTACAAGAAACGCTGGCAGCCGATGCTGGATGAACTTTCTGCGCAGGCCGGCGTAAAAATTAGTGCCGTCGCCTCGGCCAATATCGTCGACGATATTCGCGACGGCAAGATCCAGGTGGCATGGCTGAGCAACAAGCTGGCGCTGGACGCCGTCGGAACCGGCAAGATGAAAGTGTTCGCGCAGATGATGAAGGATGACGGTTCTTCAGGTTACAGCTCGGTATTACTGGTGCGGCGCGAAAGTCCGCTCAACTCAGCAGAGGACTTATTCAAGAGCCCGGGCACCTACAAGCTGGGCTACGGTGACCCGAACTCCACCTCCGGCTACCTGGTACCGAATATTTTCCTGTTCAAGAAAGCCAACATCGATCCGGTCAAGCATTTCAAATCGGTGGTCAACCAGGCGCCCCGCGCCAACTTCCTCGCTGTGGCGAACAAGGAAGTAGATGTTGCCGTGAACAACACCGAAGATCTGGAGCTGTTCAAAAAAGAACTGCCGGACAAGTTCAAGGATGTGCGCGTGATCTGGACTTCGCAAACCATGCCGGATCATCCGATCCTGATCTCGCGCGATCTGCCGGAAGCGACTCGCACCAAGATCGAGCAGTTCTTTATTGCCTACGGCGCCGACAAGGGCAACAAGGCGCACGCAACCACGTTGAAGAATATCCGCGGCCTGTCGGGTTTCAGGAAGTCCGACAATACGCAATTGAAGGCCGTATCCATCCTCGAAATGCACAACGAGGTGGGCAAGGTGGAGAGCAATGCCTCGCTCTCGGCGGACGAAAAGAAGAAGCGCTTGGCGGAAATTTCCTCGCGCATGCAGAAGCTGAATGCGCTGATTGCTTCGCCGCAGTAACGGTCATTCGCGGTGCCTGCATCTGCAGGCACCGCGATAACAACCGATTTTCGGATTACTTTTTCGTCACCTGCACCAGCCACTGCCCGTGATCGCAGCGCTTGGCATTGGTGGGGCCGCTGGCAATCGCCGTCCTGGCGATCCCGCTGCCCTTGGTTTCCTTGCAGGCTTCGGCCGTGCTGCTGGCCCAGTTGCAATAGAGTTCACTGTCGGAGGTCTGCAGACGATCCTTCCAGCAATACATGGCATCGGACGACGCCGACTGTCCCGATGACGCGCCGTTGACCGACGTCTCGACGGTGGCGCAGGCGGACAAAAGCGACATGGCAACAGCAGCGACGCAGACGAGTTTCTTCATGGATCAATCTCCTGATTTTCGTTAGAGGCCTTTTTGCTTCGATAACTGAGGCGGCTGCGATGCGTGCAATTCACGCGTTTCGCTTCACCTCTTCTATTACCGTTGGCACAGTCGATTGTTCCAGCGAATTTGCACCGGTGATTACCAATTCGTAGCAGCGGCAGGCGCACTGCAGGGCGAATGCACAAGTCCCGTCACAAACGGCAACGCTTGCAACGGGACACGCTCATCGGTGTCCAAACATGGCCGCGCACGGGCGCGCGCGGCGAACGAGGCGGCTAAGACAACTAAGGCAACTACGGCAGCAGCTTGACGCGGATGTCGCGGAAGTGAACTTCGCTGCCGGGGTCATGGCCCTGCAGCGCGAATGTGCCGCGCTTCAGCAAGCGCTGCTCAAGACCTTTTTTGCGTGGCGGATTTTCTTCTTCGGTGTAATCGACAATCACCTTGCCATCGATGCGCGTCACCACGCGCTTGCCCTCGACCTTGATCGCCAATGTGAACCACTGACCGTCCGGCACGACCACTTCACGGAAATCGTTCACGCCCCAGAGCCCTGCGGTGCGGCTGGTATCGGTGTGCGAATTGTTGACCTGCACTTCGTAGCCTTTTTCCGGCCAGCCCTTCTCCTGCCACTCGGTGTGGAAATACACGCCGGAGTTGGCATTGGGAAAAGTTTTCACCTTCAGCTCCAACTCGAAGTCCTTGAAGCTCGCACCACCTACCGGGCCGACATAGAACAAGTGCGAGCGCGGGCCTTTGACCACGATGGCGCCGTCCTTGACACTGAATGTGCCCGGCTCGTCACTGGCACGCCAGCCGCTCAGCGATTTACCGTCGAACAACGATTGCCACTCGGCAGCCATGGCAGAAGTGGAAACCATGAGCATTGCTCCCAGAAATATTGCCGTGATTTTTTTCATCAGATCAACCCCGCTTTTTTCAGTGCCGAAACCGGCGGACCATCGAAGTTCACCGACGCCTTGTTACCGGTAAAACCCAATTCCTTCATGCCCTCCGGTGTGCTGTAGTAGCCGTCGGCGGTGAGATCGCGGAAGCGGGCAAAGAAGCGTGCAGCTTTGGCAAGTTCCGCCTTCGCCTTTGCCGGCCAGCAGATGTCATCACAAATTTTGTGTTGTTCGGCCAGCGCCAATTTCGCGAACGGCTTCTTGAACCTCTGTCCGGACTCCTCGTCCAGCCATGCCAATCCCTCAACGATTAGCTTGCGATCCTCGACATGGCGCGGGTACGGCGCACTGACCCATTCGTCGATGAACACATGCACATCGAGTTGCGCCGCGCTTTTCGAGAGCGCATAGGCGGGAATGATGACAGAGCACAACGCCGCTGCCGCCGCTTTCTGTGTGGCATCGAAGGTGAGCGGCCACAAGTCGCCCATGCGATAGCGCTTCACCAGGTCCGGGTCGGTGCCATAGCCTTTTGACGCGTTCCCGCCAGCAGCGACGTTCCACGATGGCACAGTGGCCAGCACCGCCATCATCCATTTAAGGCTTTCGCGCCGGTCCACTACAACGCTCCCTTGCGCATCTGGTCAATGATGTAATCAGCCGAGCGCCAGGCCAGTGCCATGATCGTCAGCGTGGGATTCTTGTCGGCGTTGGATGCGAACGGACCGCCGTCGGTAATGAACAGATTCTTCACATCCCAGGTCTGGCACCATTGGTTGGTGACCGAGTTCTTTGCATCGGCGCCCATGATGGTGCCGCCGACTTCGTGAATAATTTCGCCGCCAGCCGCGATCGATTTCGCGCCGTCAGCCTCGACCTTGCCCATGACACGTCCGCCCATCGCCTCGATGATGGCAGCAAATGTTTTCTGCATATGCGCCGCCTGCCGCGTCTCATGCGCCGACCACTGCCAATGAAATCTCAATGAGGGAATGCCCCATTTGTCCTTCAGCACCGGGTCGAGTTCGCAGAAGGAGCCTTCATTCGGAATCATTTCACCACGACCGGCGAAGTGGACATGCGAGCCGTAGTAGCGCTTTGCTTCCTCCTTGAAGCCACGGCCGTACGCTGCCTTGGCACCTGCCTGCATGCGCACCGTCCCCGGCCCCGGCATGCGGCGGCCCGAGGACATCTCGATGTGATAGCCGCGGGCAAAATCGAGTTCGCCTTTCAGTTGCTGCTGGTACAGCCACCACGGCGAGTACATGTGCGAGCCACCGGCGCCGTCCTCGTTATGCAAAGGCATGTTCTCCAGCAGCGGGATCTGCCCCGACAATCCTGCGCCGACCGTGTCCATCACATAGCGGCCGACCTTGCCACTCGAATTGGCGAGGCCATTGGGAAAACGCGGCGACTTCGAATTGAGCAGAATGCGCACCGATTCACAGGCGCTCGCCGCCAGCACCACCACACGCCCGCGCGCGCGATGACGATTGCCGGTGGGGCGATCGATGTAAAGCACGCCATCGGCCTTGCCGTCCTTGTCGAGCGTGACTTCAAACACCAGCGCATTGCAGACGATGTCGAGATTGCCGGTCATCAACGCCGGCGGCAGGTGCACGGCGTTGCTCTGGTAGGTGGCACGAATCGAGCAGCCGCGGAAGCAGGGAGTTGCCCAGAAGCATGCGGCGCGTGCTTCCATATCTTTTGCGATGATGCGCTGCGCCTTGGCATTGCCGGGATGAAGCTTGGCCGGAATCACGGTGTGATCGAGTTTTTTCGTCAGCACCGCACGATGAATCGGCACCACCGGCACACCGAGCTTTCCAGCGCGCTGCTTGATCAATCGTTCGCCCACTCGCGCCGCCGGCGCGGGCAACAGGCAACCTTCAGGTGAGTCAGGCGTGTTCTCCAGATTATTGTTGTCGCCGTAAACGCCGATCAGCATCTCCACCTTGTCGTAGTAAGGCGATACGTCGTCATACGACAGCGGCCAATCGAAACCCAACCCATCACGTGTACGCGGCTTGAAATCGTAAGGCCCATTGCGCAGCGAAATGCGGCCCCAGTGGTTGGTTCGCCCGCCCAGCATACGCGCGCGCCACCACTTGAATTGCTTCGCGGGATCGTCGGAGTCACTGCTGTACGGTTCACCCGGCACTTCCCAGCCGCCGTCGATGGTGGCGTCGTAGAAACCGAACGGCTTGTCTGGAGTACCCGCGCCACGCAGTGGCGCATCGCCATTGGCCTGGAACATCGGCGTCTCGGTGACGTAGTCGTAGTTTCGCCCCGCTTCCAGCATCAGCACCCTGGCGCCTTCCATGGTCAGCGTATAGGCGGTCTGCCCGCCAGCGGCGCCGGAGCCGACCACAATCACATCGTAATTTTCCTGGGTGGTCGCGGCGGTAATGAAGGGCACGGGCAAATGGCGTCAGGTGGCGATGACCTGACTTTAGCATTGCCCGGGCTACAGCCGGCTTTCACCCATCAAAAGTAGCGCAAATGCAATCGCAGCTCACGTTGCAGTACCGGTGCCGTTGCGCATTTTGGTGTC
>JAEUNB010000308.1 GCA_016790625.1 Betaproteobacteria bacterium
CACACATTCAAGAGCAATATCAACGCGCACGACGTCCTGATCGAATTGGTCGAAGCGTCAGCAGAAGCAACCGAAGTTGAGAGCGAAGGCGGACAATGGGAAGTCCTGCTGCTGGCGATCCCATTGGTGGTGTGGTCGAAATATTCCGTACCGTCAGGTCCAATCAGCCGGGAAGCGCTGGAAAGCATCCTGCCGCACCTGCATGGCCATGTGCTCTCCAGCGTTGCGCGCGCCAGCATGAGCCCCTATCTCTACAGCATCGACCAGATGCCCCGCGATTTTTCCAGCGTGCGCAAGATGGCGCAGAAGCTGGGCGAAGCCGCCATTACCGGGAGTGCGCCACGTTTCGATTTTTCCAAGCTGTCCGAAACCGCGCAGTTGCTGGCCGATAGCCGCTTCCTGCTGGCCGCGGTGGCCGTGCCGACAGGACAACCGATGTTCCGCTGGCAGGAAGCCGAGGAGCACACCACCCGCGCCGAATGTCTGGAACGCTGGATTGCGCAATGCCGTCCCAGTCTTGCAAGGCTCCTGCCGGGCTGCGCGTTCGAGTCACTGCTGCCGGATGCCTATTTCGTCAATTGCCGCGAGGCGGATCGCGGCGTGCGTCCCTATGCCATTCGTGCCGCGGTCGCTTTCCTGGAAAGCACGCTCAAAACCACGCCCCAGCAACTCACCGCCATCATTGCCGGCTTTGGCGAAGAGCGCGTTGACGAGTATCGCGTCGCCTTCACCCTGCGTGGTCAGGAGGAAGTAGTGCATGGCGTAGTGTGGCCGCTGTTCGGCCGCGAAGACGACGAAGCCAATCCTTCACCGCTGGCCGAACTGGAAGAGGTATTGCGCGATTGCAAGATCGGTGAAGTGAAGAAACTGAGCGGCCTGTTCGCGCCTGAGTTTTGCGAAGACTGCGGTGCGCCGCTATTTGCCGATGCCGAGGGCGAGATGGCGCACCCGGAATTGCCGGAAGAGGCGGAGACGACGGTGTCGCATTATCATTAGCCAAGTGTATTGAGGGACGCTGTGCCTTGGTATCGAGCTATCATTCGAGGCGAAAACGTCTTTCTGGAAATGGAAGGAGCAGTTCAGCGCTTAGGCTTTTACACAAATCGCTTCATTGAGGCGGCAACCTCTGATCAGGCCGAGCATGACGCCATTGCGGAGATTCGCGCTGAAACTAAGCTTCGTAATGGGCTTCGCAATCTTACTAACGACCCCCCAATGCTTTTCGTGGACGAGATAGTTGAAGTAGCTAGCGCCGAAATACCAAACGTAAAGCAAGGTCTTGCATTTTTCAAATCCGAGAACGATGGCTAGGCTATCAGCAGTTCTCATAAAAAGTCGGCGTCAAGCCGGACACGCGTCAATGCTGGCAGTAGAAAAACTCTAGCACTGGAGCGGCTTTCCAGCCATTTCTGCCCGGAAACCCGCTCCAGCAATAGAGTTATAACAGATTACGCTGGCTAAGCCAGTCGCGCCAACGCGACAGCTTACGGCTTCAGCGCCTTATACAAAAACGGCAAGCTCACATCCATACGGTAGTCGACGCCCGAGTGCGTGTCGTCAAACTCCTCGTACGCATGCTTAACACCCGCAGCCGCCAGTTGCTTTGACAACATACGCGCGCCGTAGTGAATGTTGTACTGGTCGCGCCAGCCGCAATCGATGTAAATGCCTTTCAGCGATTTCAGTTCCTTGCGGTATTTGCCGACTAGTTGCACGGGGTCGTGCTTCAGCCACGCTTTCCAGCGCGCTTCGATCAGTTCGCCCGTTTCCATATTGATCGGCAGGCGAAATCCCAGCGGCGCTTTGGGATCGGGATCGTAAGTCGCGGTCATGGCAATCATCATCAATGCATGGCCTTCGCCATCAGAAAGCTTTTCCTTTTTCCACACGTGGTCGAGGAAGTTCTTGATGCGGCCATCATCGATGCCTCGATCGGCACCCTTCTCTTCCCGCTTCACATTGATCGCACCCGCAAGTCGCTTGACCTTGCGGTGTTTCATCAGCTCGGTCAGTGTTGAAGGCCATTCGTGCAGGTAGACGAAGTCGAAATGCGCATCGCCGGAATGGCTGGCGACCGCGCCCCAGTATTTCGCGTACTTCATGCCATGGATAATGGCGCCGTAGCCACCGGATGATTTGCCGAAGCAGCCTCTGTGCTCGCGTGACGCCAGCGTGCGGAATTCGCGATCGACAAATGGAATCAGTTCGCGTGTGATGTAGTCGGCGTAATTGCCCATCGCCGAGGAGTTGATGTATTGATTGCCGCCGAGCGCGGTGAAGCAATCCGGCAGGACAATAATGGCCGGCCCCATCTTGCCTTCATGAATCAAACGAGCCGCGCGCTCGGGCACGTTCTCGTCGAAATTTTTCCAGTTGATGTGGCTGAGTCCCGATCCCATGAAACCGACCAGGTCGAACAGCACCGGAAATCGTTTGCCTTTGTAGGCGGGCTGGTCGTATTGCGGCGGCAGCCACACCGCCAGCTTGCGAATGTGCGGATCACCCAGCGGATTGTCCGCCAGGATTTTCGAAGTGTGTTCGAGAATGAGGGTGCGGCCCTCGGGCCATGCGGGACGTTTCAGCGCCATGCGGGAAGACTCCGTAACTGTCAGTGACAGCCGGCATTATTGCAGAGCTTCCGCCGCCCCGATTGCTGTGATTGCGGCGATAACCGCAGGTAACACAATTCCCGCGCGGTTTAACCGCGCTTGGCGATCACGACAATGGGTTCCAGCTTCACCACCGCCTGCGTCTCGGCCTGCACGCTGGCGACCACGGCAGGCTCGGCAAATTGCGACACTTCGTAACCGCCGACCAGCAGCACGGTGGCAGCAATACCGAACAGTGTGGCGACGACGCCGGTGGATTGAATTGAATCGGGTTGATATTTGGTTTTCATGATTTGCTCCAGTGAATAAAAAGTTTTCAGTGGTTTTCTCCCTTTTGCTTTGGTACGCGTGCACTTTAGGTTGTCGCACGTCAAACGCAAACGGCTTTGCGATGGATTGCGGAAAATCACCCGTGAAACGCCGCCAATCGAACGCGAGCGAAATAACATTGCAATCGTGGTTGCTCGCATGACAGCACAATTACCGTCAATTCCCTTCTATGACGCATTTGGTTCCCATTGCGGATTGAAAGTTGCGTAGCTGCATGTATCAGCATGTATCGATGCATCCAATCGCATGCCCGCCACGTAGCCCCTGCTAGAATCCTGCGACGATTTCAAATACCCGGAGAACTCATGAGCCTTTCCATGTACCAGGCCTCGGTACCCGCGCTGCAGAAGACGCTCGGCAACCTGAAAGACATCCTGAAAAAAGGCGAGGACTTCGCCAAGTCAAAGAAGATCGACGAATCCGTGCTGCTGAATTTCCGCCTCGCGCCAGACATGTTCGCGCTGACCCGCCAGGTGCAGATCGCCTGTGATGTGGCAAAAGGCATGTGCTGCCGCCTGAGTGGCAGCGAGATCCCCTCATACGAAGACAAGGAAGCAAGTTTTACCGAGCTGTATGCACGCATCGACAGAACGCTGGCACTGATCGCGACGTTCAAGCCCGAGCAGATCGACAGCCAGGAAGAGCGCGAGATTGTCATCACACCCGGCGGGCGCGAGTTGCGCTTCAAAGGCCAGATGTATCTGGTCAACTGGGCCATGCCGAATTTCTATTTTCACGTCATGACGACCTACCTGATCCTGCGTCACAACGGCGTGGATGTCGGCAAAATGGATTACCTTGGCAGCTTCTGACACATCAACAGCGGGCGGTCGCGCCGGCAAATGGCTCAAGCGCGCCGGCATTGCCTTGGTCGCCGGCATCGCCGTCGGCTATTGCATCATTTCGGCGCTGGTGTATTTCAAGCAGGAGGGCCTGATCTTCCGGCCCTCGCCGCTGCCGGCGGATCACCAGTTCGGCATCGCGGGTGTGGAAGAGGTTTCCATTCCCGTTGCTGGTGCAAAGCTGTCTGCGCTGCATCTCAAATTGCCCAATCCCACCGGCGTGGTGTTTTTTCTTCACGGCAATGCCGGCAATCTGCAAACCTGGATGACCAATGTCGACTTCTACCGGCGCGTGAACTACGACCTGTTCATGCTGGATTACCGCGGGTTCGGCAAAAGTACCGGTCGCATCGAAAGTGAGCAGCAGTTGCACGAGGACGTCAGAACCGCGTGGAATGGTATTGCGCAGCAATATGCCGGCAAGAAAATCGTCGTCTATGGCCGCTCGCTGGGCACCGGCCTCGCAACACGTCTTGCCAGTGAAATTCAGCCGGAGCTGACCGTTCTGGTTTCACCGTATTTCAGTCTGGAAGCCATGGCCAATGAAATCTATCCCTGGCTGCCGGGCTTTATCAATCGCTACCCGATGACCAGCAATCAATGGCTAAGCGCCATTAAACGCAAAGTGGTGATCGCGCATGGCGATCGCGATACGCTGATTCCGATTTCGCACGGCGAGCGACTGAAGAAATTGCGCGAAGCCACCGAGTTGTTGGTGATTACCGGTGCAGGACACAACGACATTCACAAATTCCCGTCCTATCTGGACGGGTTGGCCGATCAGCTGCAGAAGCTGTAAAAGCCCGCGAGTACTTCCAGCCACTCCGCCTACGACAACCTCGTAGCAAACGGAGTTTTAGCGCGAGGCATCGATTACGCGCACTTTTTCGCGGCGCTCCTTGCCGCTGCGCATCACGGTCAATTCCGCGATATTCCCGATACCGGCGCGATCAAGTTCGGCGACAAAGGTCGATAGCGTTTCCACCGGCCGGCCGTTGACAAAGGTAATCGTATCGCCCAGCTCACCGGTGCGCCGCGTCAATGGCTTCAGCCCCACCTGCGCTGCCGGCGTACCTTCGCGCACTGCCGCAACGACAACGCCCTTGATGCCATGGCGCGCCACCAGACCGGGATCCACCGGAACAATGCCGATACCCGGGCTTGCCGCGCGCCCACGGGCAATCAGCTGCGGCACGACGCGGTTGACCATATCGGCCGGAATGGCAAAACCCACGCCGGCAGAGCTTCCCGAAGAAGAGCGTATGGCCGAGTTGACGCCGATCAGCCGGCCCGCACTGTCGAGCAGCGGACCGCCCGAATTGCCGGGGTTTATCGCCGCATCGGTCTGGATCACACCGGCGATTTCGGCGTAGTCCTGCGTCGGCAGATAGCGGTCGAGAGCCGAGATGATACCTGTGGTGAGGGTACGCGACAGGCCGAACGGGTTACCTATCGCGATCACCGACTGCCCGACCTTGAGATCGCGCGACGTGCCGAGCGGAATCGGTTTGATACCCGGTGGCAGCTGCGGCAGCTTGACCACCGCCAGATCGTAGTCCGGCGCGCCTCCCACGTACTCCGCGGCGATGGGATCCTTGCCGGCGTCAAGTTGCACCAGGATCTTGCGCGCGCCCTGAATGACATGGAAGTTGGTCACGACATGACCGGCGTTATCCCAGACAAAGCCGCTACCCGCCCCCTGCGCCACCTCGGCATAGAAAAAACCCTGTTGCACACGCTCGGTGGTGATGTACGCAACCGAAGGCGCGGCGCCTTCGAACAGGCTTACCAGTCCGCGTTCCTGCTCCAGCAGCGGACCGCGTGCGGCCACGCTGCGGGGCTCGACGGGCCTGTCGGCCGAGCGTTGTGCATGAAGGAATGTTGCCGTAGCCAGTCCGGACAGCAGCAATAGTGAAAGCAAGGTCTTGTTCATGTCGGCGAAATAGGGACGATTGCGAATTTTTCGAGAG
>JAEUNB010000310.1 GCA_016790625.1 Betaproteobacteria bacterium
TGGCTAGAGGTCCCCGCCTTCGACCAACGGAAGTCCCTTTTCGGGACGCGGGGACGACATTGAAAAAACCTGTTTGCGCTTCTGCAACTCACTTCACTTAGCCTAGCGCTTCGAGATCAACATTGCTCGCTGCGATGCGTCTCCCACAGAGTGATCAATTTCTGTTGCGCAACTATTGAGCCAAACCTGCCTGCCTGAACATAAATTTCCCTCTTGGCATCTTCGTCCGAACAAAGCGGTCCAAGAATGTCGAACGCAATGGCTCTGTGCAGTTCAATTCGGTCTTCATACCGCTCAAGGATCTCGCGTTCTTCGTCGTCTGACTCGTGCCCGTCGAGCGCGTAGAAGCTCCAGTAGCTGTTGTACTTATCGCAGAACTGTTCGAAGCTGATCTCGCCGCGCACGCACTGACGAACAAGATCGTCGTGCACCGCCAACGAGTCCTGGAGCTCTGTTTCGGATGTGAATACATGCATGGCTCTGGTACCTAGTAACGGCGTTGTTAGGCGACGTCCCCGGCGCAAACGAATGAATTTTCAGCCCTCATTGACGCGCACCAGAGTGAACAATCGCACGCCCATCAACCTGCCTGAAAGTGAATCGATATTCCTGCGTGAAGGGAAGTGCATCCACCACCAGGCCCTCGGTGCGCTTAAGCGGACGAAACGTCCATCCTTTCACCGCGGCCAATGTTGCATCTGCGAATGCTTGTTCCTCACTTGAGTTGCGGACGACGGTGGCCGTGTCCACGGTTCCCGCGCCATTGACGATGACGCGCGCGATCACTTCAACAGGGTCCAGTCGTTTGGCTAGCAGGAAGGCGGGATATATCGGATCCGCATTCTCTATGGCAGGTTCCGGATTGCTGAAGCTGACGCCGGGCGTGACCTGATATCGGGCAACGCCGGGGGTGACAACAATTTCAGCGTTGACGGCGCCATTCGATGTATATGAAGTGGTATCGCTGCCGGGCGTTATGGTTAGTTTGCCGGGCTTTGACGCGCAGCTGGCCAGGACACATGCGCAGAAAACGGTCAGTGGCGTGCGTAAGATTTTTCGAATCATGGACATGACCATCTCCGCGTCAGCGCGCACGCCGGTAGTGCATTGCGACCGAGCCGATGCTGAGCGGCTTCGCCGAGATCAATTCGAGCCGTCGCGTGCTGGGCAGCCCGCTCTCGTAAAGGGTCGGGCCGTGGCCGGCAATTCGTGGGTGGACGAGCAGTTTGTACTCGTCGATCAGATCCAACCGGTCCAGTTCGGTTGCGAGCTTGCCGCTACCGAGGAGCACGCCGTCAGGCGTCACGTCCTTGAGCTTCTGTATGCCCGTGCGCAGATCACCGGCGATGTGGTGGCTGTTGTTCCACGGGAAGTCCTTTCGCGTCGAGGACACCACGTACTTCGGCTTGGCCTCCAGCTTGACCGCCCACTCGCGCGTTACCGGCGGCGCCTGCACGTCGCCGCGGGCGACCAGCGGCCAGTAGCTCTCCATCATCTCGTAGGTGACGCGGCCCCACAGCATCGCCCCGCACTCGTCCATGAGGCTCGTGAAGAAAGCGTGTGTCTCGTCATTGGCGATGCCTTCCTGGTGGTCGACGCAGCCGTCCAGAGTGACGTTGATACTGAAGGTCAAGAGTCCCATGGTGTCCTCCGTTCGACATGCGCGCCAAAGTATTTTGTGATTTCTTCGTCATCAGTGACCATGTGATCAGTAATGTGAAAGACATCCTTAACCCACTCATGCTTCAGCATTTCCGCGCGATCAAGTATTCGGCCAAGAAATGAAACATGACTCCACGGTGAATCCTTGGCGTCAATTAGCCCGACCTTAAAGTCGGCCTCATCAGTCCAAATTTGAAATGGGAACGCCAATCGATTTTCCTGTTCAGCGCCGTCACCCCATTCGCCCAAACCTATTAGACCGCTTAACCTCTTTTCTTCATGATCAGGGTGTACTGTGCATAGTAGACGGCATAGGCATCTTCATCGCGATACACGAAACGCGTAAGACGAATAGTCGCCTTGCCACAACAGGCGCACGAGGAACTCGTCGGTTCCTCGAACTCAATTCGGATCATGCACAACTCATTTAGGGAAACTTTGCGCCGGTGATCACTGCGCGCTTTCTACATATTCTGTCGGAGCAAATGGGGCAGGTGGTTCATTTTGAGTTGTCGCCTCAACAAATCACACTGCCCCCTTTGATTGTGCTCTTGGCCAACGAAATCAGGACATCGCTAAGACTTGATATGCCCAATTAGAAGTTCGTAATTACGAAGAATCACTTCAATTGCATCTTCGGCTTTGTACCCATCGACATTCACCGCATCGTGACGAATGCGATATAGACAGCCGTTTGGCCCCTCACCGACGTTAATGAAGTAGGGATCACCACTTCCGATTTGACAACTAGCTACAGGAATGTAGCCATCCGGGAAAACTGCAATCCCCGGCCAGAAGTTCGTTGCCTCATCCAAGGACTGCGCCTCATTGAATATGGACAGGTATGCGCCAGCCCCGGACTCATCGAGGTCCTCTCCGATATCGCAGTACTTTCCTCGTAGGCCATTGGAGTCAAGAAAATCGATCCAGTACTGAGGGAGCATCCGCTTTGCCTAACTTTTGACAACCCGTTTTACCAAGTCTTGGAAGTAAACTCTAGCAATCGCTGGCCTTTCAAGCCATTTATGCCCCGAAACCCGCACCAATCCTAGACTTTAAAATATTTATGCGGGCTACAGGACTAACAGGCGATCGCAAATCTCATTTAAGGCTTTTTCTCCACCTTAGGCGCCTCCGCCTTTGGCGGCACCAAATCATCTTCCAGCTGATCCGCTTTGTCCTGCGGTACCTTGCCGTCGTACACATTGCGCAGGCGGCGTTGCAGGTAGGCGTCGCGCAGGAATTGATATTTGTCCAGCGCGGCTTCGTCCAGCGTCTTGCTGGCGCCGAGCAGGCTGGCGCGCAGGTCGATGACTTCCAGCGCCATGCCGGAGTAGCGGGTCTTGTCGTGCTCCACCGCGCGTGACCAGCTCAGCTGCGAATCGACGGCGCGGCCGGTGAAGTCGCGGAAGGTGGAGGGGCCGAGAAACGGAATCACCACATAGGGTCCGCTACCCAGGCCCCATTTGCCCAGCGTCTGGCCGAAGTCTTCTTCCTGTCGCTCCAGGCCCATCGGCGTGGCGACATCGAATAGACCCAGCACACCCAGCGTTGAATTGACGATGAAACGGCCGAGGCTGGTGGCGGCGCCCGCAGCTTTGCCCTGCAACAGGTTATTGACCGAGTTGCCGACATCAGCAACGTTGAGGAAGGCGTTGTTGATGCCGGAGCGAACCGGCTGCGGCGTGATCGCCTGATAGCCCTTGGCCACGGGCTCAAATACGGCGCGATCGACCGCATCGTTGAAGGCATAGGTGCCGCGGTTCATGCCTTCGAACGGATCAGCCTTGGGCGCGCCGGTGGATGCGCAGCCGGACAAAAAGAGGAGGGTCGCTGCGGCCATGGTCGGCAGCGCAGTCAGGAATTTGGCAGTCATGAGTAAGGATAGGTGGAGGAGATTAAGAAACGATTAATTCGGCTGCTAGGCAGTGCATCACTCAATGCATCGTAAATCGCATCGACAGATCCAGCGCCTTGATGTCTTTGGTGAGCCCGCCGATGGAAATGCGATGCACGCCGGTTTCGGCGATCGCGCGAACGGTCTGAAGATTGACGCCGCCGGAAGCCTCAAGTTCCACGCCGCTCTTGCCGGATGCAGCGACGATTTTCACCGCGTCGCGCATCTGGTCGGGTGACATATTGTCGATCAGGATCAGTTTGGCGCCGCAGTCCAGCGCCTCATGCAACTGCTCCAGCGTTTCGACTTCGATTTCGATCATCGTGTCGCGCGGCGCCTGATGCTGCACCAGCGCCTGCGCGGCCACCAGCGCGGGCCGGATACCGCCGGCGGCCATGATGTGGTTTTCCTTGATCAGGATGCCGTCGAACAGGCCAATGCGATGGTTGGTGCCGCCGCCGACGCGCACGGCGTACTTTTGCGCCTGGCGCAGTCCCGGCAGCGTTTTGCGGGTATCGAGAATCTTGGCGTGCGTGCCGGCAACGGCTTCGACGAAGGCGCGGGTCTTGGTCGCCACTGCCGAGAGAGTTTGCAGAAAATTCAGCGCCGAGCGCTCGGCGGTCAGCATGGCGCGCGCATTGCCGGCGATTTCGCACAGCTGCACACCGGCGGCGACGCGCTTGCCGTCCTCCACATGCCAGAACAGCTCGCAATCCGGGTCGAGCTCGGTGAAGCAGCGCTCGAACCATTCGCGGCCGGCAATCACGCCATCCTCCTTGGCGATGACGCGTGCCTGGCCTCGCGCGGCAGCGGGGATCAGCGATGCCGTGAGATCGCCGCCGCGAACATCTTCGGCCAGCGCGCGCGTGACATCGTCGGTAATGACAGCTTCAATATCGTGCAGGGTATCGGACATGGAAAACCCCCTTGAAGTAAAGGGATATGGCCCTATCTCAGAATCAACAGAAACATTTTAGGCCCAATTGATACCCAATAGAGGCCGAATTCAGGCTACCCAAAAATGAGAATCGACAAACTGACCACCAAGTTCCAGCAGGCGATTGCCGATGCGCAAAGCGCCGCGCTGGGCAATGACAACGGATTTATCGAGCCGCAGCACCTGCTGCTGGCGCTGATCAACCAGCAGGACGGCGGCACCTCCAGCCTGCTGGGGCGTGCCGGCGTCGCCGTGCCGCGCCTGAAGGCAGCGCTGGAAAGCGCCATCGAGCGGCTGCCAAAAGTGGAAGGGCAGGGCGGGGACATTTCCATTTCCCGCGATCTGAACAACCTGCTCAACCTCACCGACAAGGAAGCCACCAAGCGCGGCGATCAATTCGTCGCCAGCGAACTGTTCCTGCTGGCCCTGCTGGGCGACAAATCCGAGACCGGCCGCCTGTTCAAGGAACACGGCGCCAACAAGCAGGCGCTGGAAGCTGCCGTGACTGCTGTGCGCGGCAACGAGAGCGTCAACAACCAGGAGGCCGAAGGTCAGCGAGAGGCATTGAAGAAATACACCATGGACCTCACCGAGCGCGCCCGCAACGGCAAGCTCGATCCGGTGATCGGCCGCGACGACGAAATCCGCCGCGCCATCCAGGTATTGCAGCGCCGCACCAAGAACAATCCGGTGCTGATCGGCGAACCCGGCGTGGGCAAGACCGCCATCGTCGAAGGCCTGGCGCAGCGCATCGTCAACGGCGAAGTGCCGGAGACGTTGAAGGACAAACGCGTCCTGTCGCTCGATATGGCCGCCTTGCTGGCCGGCGCAAAATATCGCGGCGAATTTGAAGAGCGGCTCAAGGCAGTGCTGAAGGAGCTCGAACAGGATGCGGGCAAGACCATCGTTTTCATCGACGAGCTGCATACCATGGTCGGCGCGGGCAAGGCCGAAGGCGCGATGGATGCCGGCAATATGCTGAAGCCGGCGCTGGCGCGCGGCGAGCTGCATTGCATAGGCGCGACCACGCTGGACGAATACCGCAAGTACGTGGAGAAGGACGCTGCGCTGGAGCGCCGCTTCCAGAAAGTGCTGGTCGGCGAGCCGAGCGTGGAAGCGACCATCGCCATCCTGCGCGGCTTGCAGGAGCGGTATGAAATGCATCACGGTGTGGACATCACCGATCCCGCCATCGTCGCGGCGGCGGAACTCTCCAACCGCTATATCACCGACCGCTTCCTGCCGGACAAGGCCATCGACCTGATCGACGAGGCTGCCGCGCGCATCAAGATGGAAATCGACTCCAAGCCGGAGGTGATGGACAAACTCGACCGCCGCCTGATCCAGTTGAAGATCGAACGCGAAGCGATGAAGAAGGAAAAGGACGAAGCGTCGAAGAAGCGGCTGTCGCTGATCGAGGACGAAATCCGCCGGCTGGAAAAGGAATATTCGGACCTGGAAGAAATCTGGAAGGCCGAAAAGGCGCAGGTGCAAGGCACCCAGCACATCCGCGAGGAAATCGAAAAAATCCGCACGCAGATGGCCGAGCTGCAGCGCAGGGGCCAGTTCGACAAATTGGCCGAACTGCAATACGGCAAGCTGCCGCAGCTGGAAGCGCAGTTGAAGCACGCCGAAAAGCACGAGGACAAACAAACCAAGACAAAGCTGGTGCGCACGCAAGTCGGCGCGGACGAAATCGCCGAGGTGGTGTCGCGCGCGACTGGCATCCCGGTGTCGAAGATGATGCAGGGCGAGCGTGAAAAGCTGATCAAGATGGAAGACAACCTGCACAAGCGTGTGGTCGGGCAGGACGAGGCCGTGCGCCTGGTGTCCGACGCCATTCGCCGCTCGCGTGCAGGGCTGGGCGACCCGAATCGTCCCTATGGTTCATTCCTGTTCCTGGGGCCAACCGGCGTCGGCAAGACCGAACTCTGCAAAGCGCTGGCTGAATTCATGTTCGATTCGGAAGAGCACCTGATCCGCATCGACATGAGCGAATTCATGGAGAAGCACTCGGTCGCGAGGCTGATTGGCGCGCCTCCCGGCTATGTCGGCTACGACGAAGGCGGCTATCTGACCGAAGCCGTACGCCGCAAACCGTACAGCGTGATCCTGTTCGACGAAGTCGAGAAGGCGCATCCGGATGTGTTCAATGTGCTGCTGCAGGTGCTGGACGACGGCCGCATGACCGACGGGCAGGGCCGCACGGTGGATTTCAAGAACACCGTGATCGTGATGACCTCAAATCTGGGCTCGCAACAAATACAGTCGATGGCCGGCTCGGACTACGGCGTGATCAAGCTCGCCGTAATGGCGGATGTGAAAACCCATTTCCGGCCGGAGTTTGTGAATCGCATCGACGAAATCGTCGTGTTCCACTCGCTGGGTGAAGAACAGATCGCCGCGATTGCAAAGATCCAGCTGAAGCGACTGGAGCAACGTCTCGCCGCAATGGAAATCGGCCTCAAGGTCAGCGATGAAGCGCTGGCAGAAATTGCCAAGGCCGGCTTCGATCCGGTGTACGGTGCGCGGCCATTGAAACGCGCGATTCAGCAGGAGATCGAGAATCCGCTGTCGAAAGCTTTGCTGGAAGGCAAGTTCGCGGCCAAGGATACGATCAAGGTTGGGGTGAAGAACGGTGTGATCACGTTCGCGAAATAACGAAGTAGCCGACCTTAAACCCCAGCATTGGCGCGCCTTCCCGGGCATTTTCGGCCTGGGAGGCGCTCTGGTGCTGGGGTTTCATTATTTTGTGCATTGAAATTTGCCGGCGACCGAGCCATTCATCTCGATGGCGCAAGACAAAGGCATGGGATAATTACGTCTTGATTTTCAGGCGTTTATAGCGCGACCCATGCTTTCACAAAACATAATTTCCCGCGCTCTCCGTTTAGTCCCCGCATCGCTTGCACAGCAGGTCTGTGTGGCGTTCGCCATCTTGCTGGCGTGTGCGTTGCGTTCCACCCCGGCTGAGGCGCAGTCGGTCGAGTGGACAAATTTCCAGTACTTCTCGGCGAAGGCCAGCGTCAAGGGGCAGTGCGAGTACACCACTCGAAGGATGGCGACCCGAGACTCTAATGGCAACGTCATAGTCGTCGGCGGGGCGGAGATCAGCACCCAGGACATTGTAGTTGCCAAATTCTCCGCAGCCGGCGATTTGCTCTGGCGGAAAACCTATGTCGATCGCGACAATTTGTATAGCTGCGGCACCGCTGCTGCGGTCGACGGAAACGGAGACGTCTTCGCAGCCGGCTATCTGGACCACAATAGCTCCCCCAGGGATGTGATCGTGATGAAGCTCGAAGGCACGACCGGCGCCACCATCTGGACCTATGTGGCAGTCGCCAAGGGCAGAGCGCTCGATATTGCGCTCGACGCCGCCGGCAATGCGCTTGTTGTTGGCGATTCGGGAACGATCAAGCTCAACGCAGCGAGTGGTGCGCTTGTCTGGCAATGGCTGGGGGGCAGTGCGGTTGGGGAAAGCATGATCGTTGATGCCGCAAACGATGCCTATGTGCGCGGCTACTACGGTATTGCGAAGCTGTCGGGCGCAACGGGGGGAACGGTCTGGGCGGTGAGTTCGGCCCCGGTCTACTATTTCAACGGCGGGATTGCTTTCGACGGGCAGGGCAATGTGGCGTGGTTGCGGAGTCCTGATCCCACCGCCATTGGCAACCGCGAGGCAGTGGTTACCAAATACCGTATGGCCACGGGAGCTGCGGTTTGGGAAAAATCACTGGGGGTATATTCTGTCGCCGCAGCGCCAGCCGCCGACGCCATGGGTAACTTATTTGTTACCGGAACCACAATCCCGCCGGGTGACCGGGTTACTCGCACGATGCGATTGAACGGCGATACCGGCAATATCGACTGGTACGTGACGGTGGCCAACGCAGTGGACGGCGAGTATTACGGCACCGAGGCAATTACCGATGCGAGCGGAAATGTTATCGCCGTAGGCGCAAAGCTCGTGACGACGCTTCCCAATGGCGGTCGCGACTATGGACTCCAGCTGTTCAAGTATTCAGGCGCCACGGGCGCAACCCTGTGGTCGAGCACGATTGGCGGCACCGGTTCCGATGTGCTGGAAAGCCAGAAGATTGCCGGTATTGATGCTGATGGAAGTCTCAAGATTGGCGGCACTTTTTACGGTGGGCTCGCCCGCGAACTTCGAGCAATCAAGGTCGGTGCGGCAAGCGGCAATGTGGTTTGGTCTGCGACGACCAACACGACCGAGAGTGGGGTGTCGGCTAGTGCATTTGCCATTGATGGAGCGGGAAGTGCGTTCACAGTGGGTGTTGAAAAAGAGCGGGGGGGCGAACGGGTGCATGTTGCCAGGTATTCATCGTCTGGTTCCCTGCTGTGGGCAACAGCATTTGCGAAAACCTATTCTCAAGCGCCCATCGGCGTCAAAGTCCTGCCGGATGGCAATGCGGTGACTGCCCTGCTCGACTATGTCAAAGACCCCGACCAGCGGGTGATTGTGATCAACGGTGCAACCGGCACGATTGTGTGGAATTCACTCTTCCCGCTGCCGACGAACGGATTGATCAGCGACTTTCAGGTCGAAGCCTCCGGCGGAATTTATGTTGCCGCTTATG
>JAEUNB010000349.1 GCA_016790625.1 Betaproteobacteria bacterium
CCCGGTACGCCGATCAAGCTGATCTGGTCGCGCGAAGAGGATATGGCGCACGGCAAGTTCCACCCGGTGACGCAATGCAAGCTGGCGGCCGGCCTAGACAAGGACGGCAATATCGCCGGCCTCACCATGCGCATTTCGGGGCAATCGATCCTGGCTTCGGTCGCGCCGCAGAATATCCGCGACGGCAAGGACCCGGTGGTGTTTCAGGGTCTGAATCCACCGGGGCCGGAAGCTTCGATCGGCTACACCTTCGCCAACGTCACCATCGATCACGCGATGCGCAACCCGCACGTTCCGCCGGGCTTCTGGCGCGGTGTGAACCTGAACCAGAACGCGATCTATCTGGAGTGCTTCATCGACGAAATCGCGCACGCGACCAAGCAGGATCCGCTGGCCTTGCGCCGCAAACTGATGGCGTCTTCGCCGAAGCATCTCGCGGTGCTGAACGCCGTGGCGGAAAAAGCCGGCTGGGACAAGCCCGCACCCAAGGGCGTGTTCCGTGGACTGGCGCAGACCATGGGCTTTGGCTCCTACGTTGCTGCCTGCGCGGAGGTGTCCGTGAGCGATGCGGGCGACCTGAAGATTCATCGCATCGTCGCCGCCACCGATTGCGGCCACGCCGTCAATCCACAGCAGATCGAGGCGCAGGTCGAAGGCTCGTTCGCCTATGGTCTCTCAGCCGCGCTGTATGGCGAATGCACGGTCAAGGATGGCCGCATCGTGCAAAGCAATTTCCACGACTACCCGGCAGTGAAGATGGCCGACATGCCGCCGGTGGAAACCATCGTCATGCCTTCCGGGGGATTCTGGGGCGGCGTGGGTGAGCCGACCATCGCGGTGGCCGCACCTGCGGTGCTGAATGCGATCTTTGCCGCGACTGGAAAACGCATTCGCGATCTGCCGCTGAAGAATCACAGCCTGAAGAAAGCTTGAGCGTTCGCACCACCTCAATTCCCTCTCCCGCACGCGGGAGATGGTGGCTGCGAAGCAGCCGGGAGAGGGCCGCGGCGTTTGCTTTCGCGACAATGCTTGCTCCGGCACTGGCCGCCCCCCTAACCGACACCCCCGGCGACCCCGCACGCGGCCGCGCCATCGTCGCCAATCGTCAAGTCGGCCTTTGTCTCCTCTGCCATTCTGCACCCATCCCTGAAGAACGCTTTCAAGGTGACCTCGCTCCCAGCCTCGCCGGTGCGGGCAGCCGCAACACCGCCGATCAATTACGCGAACGCATTATCGACAGCCGCAAACTGAATCCTCAGTCGATCATGCCGTCCTACCATCGGGCCGACGGATTCTCGCGCGTGGCACCTGCACAAGCCGGAAAAACCATTTTCACCGCGCAACAAGTAGAAGACGTCGTCGCTTACCTCATGACTTTGAAATGAACCGCCGCCAAGCTCTTGCCACTCTTGCAGTCGTCATGGTCCGCCCCGCATTCGCGGCGGAAGGCGATCTCGCGGGTGCAATACGCACTTGGACCGGCGGTGCAGCGACAAAGGAAGGCCGCGTTAAACTCGATATCGCCGAGCTGGTGGACAACGGCAATGCCGTGCCGATCACGGTCACGGTTGACAGCCCGATGACGGCAGCAAATCACGTCACGGCGATTGCACTGTTCAACGAGAAAAATCCACAGCGCGATATTGCCCGCTTTCAGCTCGGCCCGCGCGCCGGCAAGGCGCAGGTTTCAACGCGCATTCGCCTCGCCACCACGCAGCGGCTGGTGGCCGTTGCCAAAATGAACGATGGTTCGTTCTGGACCCACAACGTCGATGTCATCGTCACGCTGGCCGCGTGCATCGAGGATTGATGCCATGGCGCGCGCGCTCATCACCGTTCCCCCCAATGCCAAACGCGGAGAAGTCATTGAGGTCCGCGTATTGATCCAGCACCCGATGGAGACCGGCTATCGACCGGGATCGGATGGGCGCATCCTGCCGCGCGACCTGATCCGTAAATTCAGCTGTCGCTATGACGATGGCAAAAGCAATGAAATCGTCTTCTCCGCCGAGCTGTATGCCGCCATCGCCGCCAATCCGCTGATCAGTTTTCATACGGTGGCAACGGGCAGCGGCACGCTGACGTTTTTGTGGGAAGGCGATAACGGGTTTATGCAGAGCGAGATGGCGGCGATCAAGGTTTCGTGAGATCGATGATCGACTTTTGCGCAGCTCGAGAAATCATTGTTCCTTCCCCCGCGAAGGCGGGGGTCCAAGTTGAATTTTCCACGTCCCGACACGCTGCAAACTTAGGCCAAAGCACTGCATTGCTTTGTCATTCGACAGGCACGGCGCGTGCTCCGCGAATTCCCTGTCTCATCCCCCACCTTCGCGGGGGAAGGTCAAAAGCATGTACGTTTGCGACGCTCTTCGCATTTTATCTGACGGTCGGTATCGGTAACACCCACGCCGCCGACACCCGCAAGTCCGGCTTCGACTTCATGAGCCCGGCCACGCAGGCGATGCAGAAGGACGACACGCAAAATCCGGCGATGCTGTGGGTGAAGGATGGCGAGGCGTTGTGGAGCAAGCCCGCCGCAAACGGCAAATCCTGCGCGAGCTGCCACAACGATGCGCCAAAAAGCATGAAGGGTATCGCTGCTACCTACCCCGCGTTCGACACGCAATCCAGGCGACCGATCCACCTGAGTGAACGCATCAATCTCTGCCGCAAGAACAAGCAGGACGCGTCACCATTGCCGCCGGAGCATCAGGATCTGCTGAGCATGGAAAGCTACGTCGCATTGCAATCACGCGGCATGTCGATCGCGCCGCATCGCGACAAGCGCATGTCGGAATTTTTCACGCGCGGCGAGAAGCACTACAAACAGCGCATCGGCCAGCTCGATCTCTCCTGCGCGCAATGTCACGACGACAATCCGGGCAAACGCCTCGCAGGCACGCCTATCCCGCAGGCGCACCCGACCGGCTATCCGATCTATCGCCTCGAATGGCAGGGTATGGGTTCGCTGCAGCGACGCATCCGCAATTGCATGAGCGGCGTGCGCGCCGAGCCGTTCGCGTTCAACTCAACCGAAATGGCGGAGCTGGAAACTTATCTCGCCTCGCGCGCCGCCGGCATGGCGATGGATGCGCCGGCGGTGAGACCATAGGGACCGTAACTACTTCTTCGGTACGGCAGGCTTGGCGTCAGCTTTAGCCTCGTCCTTCATGCCCATGCAATGCTTGTGATCGGGCTTGTCGGCGAATTTTTCCTTCTGTTTGTCGGCGCGCTCTTTCATCATCTTGTGATGATCGTCCATGTATTGCATGCAGGACTTGCGA
This sequence comes from Betaproteobacteria bacterium, assembly GCA_016790625.1. Lineage (GTDB taxonomy): Bacteria > Pseudomonadota > Gammaproteobacteria > Burkholderiales > Usitatibacteraceae > UKL13-2. The sequence goes on from JAEUNB010000349.1 coordinate 3,285, forward strand.
TCCTTCATGCCGCGCATTTTTTCGTGGTGCGTTTTCACTTCCTCGGCGGACATCATCTTGCAACCGGCGGGCGCGTCCTTGCCGCTGCAGGCGCCAGGGCCGGGCTGGGCAAATGCCGGCGCCGCCAGCAGGACGGCCATGACCAGTATCGATTTCGCTTTCATGCTGCACTCCTTCATAGTTCGTTTCAGA
>JAEUNB010000005.1 GCA_016790625.1 Betaproteobacteria bacterium
CTTAAACGCCAACGCCAGATACTCCAGATTCATCATCAGCGCCCGCTGCAAAGCGCCGCGGGTGGAGGGCAGCAGCGGCACGCCCCCGCGCATGCGTTGATGCAGCGACCAGCGCAGGATTTCTTCCAGTTGCCGGACTGCTGGCCAGTCGGCTGGCATTTGCTGCAGTGTCTCAAGAGTCTGGGTGAGGAGGCGAATCATCACCGCCGCCGCCAGCTTTTCCTTGGACGAGAAGTGCTTGTACAGACTGCCCTTGGCCACCCCCACCGCGTCGGCCACGTCATCCATCGTCATCAGGTCGAAGCCTTTTTCCGACAACAGCCGATTTACGGCGTCGAGAATGGCCTCCTCACGCGCTTCAAATTGCTGCTGCTTGAACGGGATCTTGATGCCGAGCACGATAAGTTGACTTTTCGGAAACTTGTTGGTTCAATGTGTGACTATACAGTCATTTTTTGACTGGGTCGATATCCACGTTGGTCTGATACGAATGGCTATCGCGATTTTCCCCTTAATGCGGGATGCGCTGTGACGCCATTCTTAGGCGATCATCCTGTTTTGTCGAGATTGCGTAGGAGGGGTCCGCCGGTTTTTGGGTGAGCCAGCACTTACATATTTGAATAAGCGACGTGATGAAAGTTTGTAAATGAAGATTGCCGTCATCGGCTCCGGCATCTCCGGCATTTCCTGCGCCTGGCTGCTGGCCAGACACTCGGCCGACGCCCACCAGGTCACGCTATATGAGCAGAACGACTACCTTGGCGGCCACACCAACACCATCGATGTAACACTGGACGGAACAACCTATCCGGTCGATACCGGCTTCCTGGTCTACAACGACTGGACCTATCCGAATCTGATTGCGATGTTCAAGTACATCGGTATCGAGAGTGCACCTTCGGATATGTCGTTCGGCATCAAATTGCTGGATGACGCCGGTCGGGGAAAACTCGAGTGGTGCGGATCGAACGATATACGCACCGTTTTCGCGCAACCAGCCAACCTGTTTCGGCCCGCGTTTCTCGGCATGTTGAGGGACCTGCTGCGGTTCAACCGCGAAGCGACCGCGTTGGCTGATCGTTCCAGAGGTGATGGGGCGGAATTGCCCGGGACGCTGGGCCAGTATCTCGACGCCCATGGTTACGGCATGGCATTCCGCGATTGGTACTTGAAGCCGATGGCCGCCTGCATCTGGTCTACGCCGACACAGAAGATAGACGAATTTCCTCTCGCCACCTTTATCAATTTCTGCCGCAATCACGGCCTCATTTCGGTCAATGATCGACCGCAATGGCGCACGGTGAAGGACGGGACGTGCAGCTACATTCGGAAACTGGCGGCCGAGCTGCCTGACATCCGCCTGAACGCAAAAATCTCCCGCATCGACCGAGCGGGCAATGGCGTCACCATTCATGCAGATAGTGGTATCGCGCAATACGACCACATCGTTTTCGCCTGCCATACCGATCAGGCACTGACTTTGCTCAGAGACGGCGATGAAGAGACATCAGCGATCCTGGCAGCAATTCCCTACCAACCCAATGTCGCGATCCTGCATACCGACACACGCCTGCTGCCCGATCGTCAGCGTGCGTGGGCGGCGTGGAACTACATGGCGTGGCATCCAGATGCTGGCGGCGGACGTAAAGACGCAGACACGCCGGTATCATTGTCCTACCTGATCAATCGCCTGCAGCCGCTGCCGTTCAAGACGCCCGTCATCGTCACCATGAATCCGCTGATTGCACCCGATCCAAGCAAGGTCATCAAGACCATCCATTACGAGCATCCCGCGTTCCTTGCCGGCAGCGCCGTTGCCAAACGCCAGCTGCGTGCGGTTCAGGGGCGACGCAACATCTGGTACGCGGGTGCGTGGACCCGCTACGGTTTTCATGAGGATGGACTGATGTCGGGCATTGCCGTGGCGAAGGCGTTGGGTGCAACGGTCCCGTGGCAGACGAATGTGCCGGCGGCGAACGACCCGACCACCCCGTATCCCGGAGTCGATGCATGACCTCCTGGGTGGAAACCGCGCAACCGGAAATCTGCATCGGCCGTGTCTTCCACAAGCGGCTGCGCCCGGCTGCGCACCAGTTCTCCTACGGCGTTTTTTTCCTGCGCTTGCCGCTGTCGCGCCTGAATGAATTGAGCAATCGCTGGCTGTCACGCGATAAATTCAATCTGCTGTCTTTCATGACGCGCGATTATGGCCCGCGCGATGGCACGAGCCTGGAGCAATGGTCGCGCCTCCTGCTTGCCAGCGAAGGCATCCATTCAGCGGACGGCGAGATCGTGCTGCAGACTTTTCCGCGTTTGCTGGGCTATGTATTCAATCCGATCAGCCTCTGGTACTGCCATGATCGCGAAGGCAGGTTGCGCGCAGTGCTTTGCGAGGTGAACAACACGTTTGGCGAGCGACACAATTATCTGGTTTCGCATGCCGATCAGCGGCCCATCGCGGCCGGCGACTGGCTCACGGCGCGCAAGGTGTTTCATGTGTCGCCGTTCTGCGATGTCAAAGGCCACTACCGGTTCCGTTTCGAGCAGACTGCCGGCCGCGCGTATGCGCAGGTCGACTATTTCGATGCCGCGGAAACGGACGATCAGTCCAAACTGCTGGTCACCACCATTCACGGCACACCGCAAATCATCAGCGCGCGCGGTACGCTGCTTGCTTTCGTCACCCATCCGCTGATGACTTTTGCGGTGGTCGCCCGCATCCACTGGCACGCGCTCAAGCTGTGGCTGAAGCGCGTGCCGTTCTTCTCCAAACCTGAACCTCCTGCCATCGAAACCACCCGATAGACCATGACTGCCAACGATCTTTCCGCATTGCCCGTTGAAGCCAAGCTGCCTGCGATTGCCAAGGTTTTCTATGGCCTGATGAAGCGCCTGGACCGCGGTTCCCTGTCGTTCACGTCGCCGGAGGGATATACAACGGTGTTTCGCGGTGCGCATGAGGGCACGCGTGCCGACCTTCGTTTTGCCGATTGGGGCGTGGCCAACGAGGCGTTCAAATCGGCCGAGATCGGCCTGGCCGAGTGTTATCGCGATGGGCGGGTGTTTACCTCCGACCTGACCGCATTCCTGATGCTGTGCACCGAGAATCAGCAGGCGCTGGAGAGCGTGTTCTACGGCAAGCCATTGGTCGCGTTGATATTCCGCATCAAGCACATGATGCGCTCCAACACTCGCGCCAACGCGCGCAAGAATATTTCCGCGCACTACGATCTTTCCAACGATTTCTACCGTTTGTGGCTTGATGAAACGATGACGTACTCCAGCGCCGTGTTTCATGGCGATTTTTCCACACCGATGGCGGAAGCGCAGACCGCCAAGTACGAACGCATCCTGCAAGTTCTCAACCCCGCTCCGGGGTCCACCATTCTCGAAATCGGCTGCGGCTGGGGTGGCTTCGCCGAACATGCGGCGCGGACGCGCGGTGTGAAGGTGACCGGAATTACGCTGTCGCCGTCGCAACTGAAGTTCGCGCAGGCGCGGATAGCCGATGCGGGTCTCGGTTCGCTGGTCAACTTGCAGTTGATCGACTACCGGGACATTCGCGGTGAGTTTGACTACATCGTTTCGATCGAAATGTTCGAAGCGGTGGGCGAGCGCTACTGGCCGACATATTTCAAGACCGTTCATGATCGCCTGAAATCCGGCGGCCGCGCCGTGATCCAGTCGATCACCATAGATGAAACCGCGTTTGCCCGTTATCGTGAAACCAGCGACTTCATTCGCGAATACATTTTCCCAGGCGGTATGCTGGCACCTATCCCGCGCTTCATTGCCGATGCCGCCAACGCAGGCCTTGCCGCGGGCGAGCCCTATCGCTTCGGCATTGATTACGCCGAGACTCTCAAGTGGTGGCTCAATCGCGTCAACGAAAAAGTGGACGCCATCAAGCCGTTGGGCTTTGACGACAAATTCCTGCAGATCTGGCGCTTCTATCTTTGTTATTGTGAAGCCGGCTTTCGCGCCGGTCGCACAGACGTGATGCAGATCGAACTCAAGAAATCCTGAGTGGAGGTAATGATGCGCAAATGGCTGCTTTTCCTGTCGTTGCTGTTGGTGTCGCCGCTTGGTGCGCAAACACTGCCTGCGGCAGTCCTCAAGGATGGCCCGGCGCTCTCACTGCAAGGCGATGGCACCATGCGCTGGTTCGGCATCAAGGTGTACGACATTCGCCTGTGGACGCCAATGAAGGCGTGGAGTCATGCGGAGCCTTTTGCGCTCGAGCTGATCTACGACATGAACCTGGCGGGCCGCGACATCGCGGAAAAAAGTGTGGAGCTGATGCGCAAGCAGGGCATCAAGGACGAACAGAAGCTGAAACGCTGGGGCGAGGAAATGACGAAAATTTTCCCCGACATCAAAAAAGGCGATCTGCTGATCGGCGTATCGGTACCGGGCAAGGAAGCGCGTTTCTACTCCCGTGAGAAGTTCATCGCCGCAGTGGCCGATGCCGAGTTCGCCCGCGCATTTTTCGACATCTGGCTGGCCGAGTCGACCACCGCGCCCGCCGTGCGTTCGAAACTGCTCGGCTTGCCGGCAAAGTAAATGACCACTGCCGCGCCTGCCACCGACAGGGTGCCGGCGTGGCGCCTCGCCGCCTATGGTGTGACCGCCATTCCGCTGGCAATGGCGGCATTGCCGATTTATGTGCATGTGCCGAAGTTTTACGCCGATGTGCTCGGTTTGAATCTGATTGCGATTGGCGGCTTGCTGTTGGCGGCGCGGGTGTTCGATGCCGTGCAGGACCCATTGCTCGGCTACTGGAGCGACCTGACACGCGATCGTCGCGCCGGCCGCATGTTATGGGTCGCGGCCGGCACACCATTCCTGGCGCTGGGCATGCTTGGATTGTTTCGTCCGCCGGCATGGGATGCCGGTGCATTGACCTGGTGGCTGATTGCGATGTTGCTGCTGGTTTACACGGCATTCAGCATGCTGCAGATCAGCTATCAGGCATATGGCGCCGAGATTTCCGATCATCCAGTCGAGCGCACCCGCGTCACATCGTTTCGCGAGGGGCTGGGATTGCTGGGTGTTTTTCTCGCAGCGGCTTTGCCAGAAATTTTGTCCAAATCGCAAGGTCCGCGCGAAGGTTTTGGCCAATTCGCGCTTATTTTCATTCCGCTGGTCCTGCTGATGGTGACGATTACGATCCTGTTTTCGCCCAAGGCGCAGGTGCGCACGCAGGCAGCGTCGCAGGATGCATTCCGCACCATGCTGAAGCCGCTGAAAAACAGGCTCTTCAACCGCTTGCTGTTGATTTTTGTCTTCAACGGTATCGCCGCGTCCATTCCGGCAACGCTGGTGCTGTTCTTTATCGAGGACGTGATCCGGCGGCCGGACTTGTCGGCGCATTTCCTCATCGCCTATTTCGCCGCCGGCGCTTGCGGCATGCCGTTATGGGTTTGGCTGTCAGCGAAAATCGGCAAGGGACGTGCGTGGTTGGTGGGGATGGTGCTGTCGATTGCCGCTTTTGTCTGGGCATTCATGCTGGGGGCTGGGGACGCCACGCCGTTCATGATCATTTGCCTGATGTCGGGGTTGGGACTGGGCGCCGATCTTTCGTTGCCGCCGTCGATCTTGGCGGACGTCATCGACGAGGACGAGAAGCGCGGCGTGGGGCGCAACGAGGGCGCCTACTTCGGCTTGTGGAATCTCGTGACGAAAATGAATCTGGCGCTGGCAGCCGGCATTGCCTTGCCGGCGCTTTCGTTGCTCGGCTATCAATCGAAAGTCACCACGTCCGCGCAGGCGCTGAATTATCTTTCGGCGGTGTATGCCTTGCTGCCCTGTGTATTGAAGGCGGGTGCGGTTGTCGCATTGCTGACATCACCATTCTGCAAATTGGATGCTTCGGGAGCGCCCGCGAAAGGAGTCGCGACATGATTGGAAAATTTGTTACATCAGCTGTGGTTCTACTGACGATGTTGCTAGCGTCAGGCTGCGCTTCGGTTGTCGTTCCGCAAGACTACGCCCGTGAAACGCCGAAGCTGGATCTCTCGACCTATTTCAACGGCAAAGTCGACGGCTGGGGGATGGTGCAGGATCGCTCCGGCAAGGTGCTGCGTCGCATGTACGTGGAACTCGATTGCAAGTGGAACGGCAACGAGGGTGTGCTGGATGAATCGTTCCAGTGGTCTGATGGCAAGACCGAAAAGCGGGTGTGGAAAATCCGTAAACAGGGCGATCGCTATGTTGGCACAGCCGGTGATGTGGTCGGCGAAGCTCAGGGTGAGGCGGCGGGTAATGCCTTGCAATGGCGCTACACCCTGCGTTTACCAGAGGACCTCGGCGGCTACGAGATGAACATGGACGACTGGATGTGGATGGTCGATGACAAAACGCTGACCAATCGCACCACGATGAGTAAATTTGGCGTGAAGTTTGCCGAGATCACGATTTTCTTCCGCAAACGCTGAACTGCAGCAATGAAATTTGAAACTCAAGCACTGGAGCGGCTTTCCGGCCACAAATGACTGTAACGCCGCTCCAGTGCTTGAGTTTTCATGAATTGTGCTGGGTAATTACTGAATCGGAAACCTGATATGTCACTCAATCCCAAAATCAACGACTGGACAAAAAAGCGTGTGTGGATTGTCGGCGCTTCCACCGGAATTGGCGCCGCGTTGGCGGAAAAGCTGCATGCGCTGAAAGCGAAAGTGGCTGTTTCGGCGCGCAGCGAGGACAAGCTGAAGGCGCTGGTCGCCAAACTGGGCGGGTCGCGCGCCATGGCGCTGCCGCTGGACATTACCAAGGTCGATACCATCAAGGCCGCAGAGGAGGAACTGGTCGCAGCCTGGGGCGGCTACGATCTGGTGATCTTCATGGCTGGCGATTACACCGCGATGCGTGCCTGGGAACTGGACCTGAAAGTCGCCAAGCAGATGGTGACGATCAACTGGGAAGGATTCCTCAACGGTTTATCGATTGTGATTCCACGCTTCATGGAGGCGAAGGCGGGTGGCATCGCGCTTGTGTCCAGCGTGGCTGGCTATCGCGGGTTGCCGAAGAGCCTGGTATACGGGCCAACCAAGGCGGCGCTGATCAATCTGGCCGAAACGCTGTACATCGATCTCAAGGACAAAGGACTCGATGTTTATGTGATTTGTCCCGGATTCGTCAAAACGCCGATGACCGACAAGAACGATTTCGAAATGCCATATTTGATAACGCCGGAAGAAGCGGCCGATGAAATCATCAAGGGCTTCGGCAAGGGCGAATTCGAAATTCACTTCCCGAAGACGTTTACGCGCATGCTGAAAACGCTGCGCCATCTGCCGTACTCGCTGTACTTTCCGGCGGTCAAGAAATCGACCAAACTCTAGCGATGCGCAGCGAGCCTCTCAAAAAACTGGTGCACTACTGGCAAACCTTGACGCCCGAAAAGGTGGCCGCACTTGCAGAGTTCTACACCGAGGATGCCTATTTCCGTGACCCGTTCAACGAGGTCAATGGCATTGACGCGATCAAGCACATCTTCGCCGACATGTTCGTCCGCCTTGACGATCCCAGATTTACGATTATCGAAACCATCGAGCAGGATCACGGCGTGCTGCTGATCTGGGATTTCGATTTCCGCATCAAAACACTCAAGCCGGAGATAAAGCGGCGCATACACGGCACCTCGCACATCCGCTTTGCCGCCGACGGTCGGGTGCACTATCACCGCGATTACTGGGATGCAGCCGGTGAACTCTACGAACAGCTGCCGCTGATCGGCGCGTTGATGCGATATCTCAAAAAACGCGCCGGCTAGGCGCTGTGTTGGCGAAGTGTGAAGACGTGCCCCGCCAGCGGGACACCGCCTTCGGCGCGGATGCTTGTGTCGATGCATCGCTCCAGCACCAGTGCATTTTCCGCTGCCAGCCGTTCGATATAGGCTTTCGCGTGTGCGTAACGTCCGGTCGGCAGCAGGAGGTAATCCTGCATCATTCCTGCCGGGGTTTCGGTGGAGAAGGCGAACTGCCCACCGGAGTTCAGATGAGCCGCGACCTGCGCAAACAATCGATCGAGCCTGCCTTGATAGATCAGCACATCGGTGGCGGCAATCAGGTCGAAACGTTCCTGCATCGATTCGAGATAGGCGAGCAGATCGTTCTCAAATAACTGATCATAGAGATTGCGTCCGCGTGCACGTTCCAGCATCGACGCGGAAAGATCGATGCCGACCAACCTCGCCGCGTAAGGTCGTACCTCGATGCCAAACAGCCCGGTACCGCAGCCCAAGTCCAGTACATTGGCTTTTCGATTGCCATGGGTGGAAGGAAAGGCAGTCAGCCAGTCACGTAGCTCCCCGATCAGCAAAGCCGGAATGCGATAGCCCAACCGCCCGGTCAGGTGCTCGTCGAAGGTGCCGGCCATGCCGGCATACAAGCGCTCGACCATTTCCGCCGGGGCGGCATCGGGCTGCTCACCGCGATAGTGCGATAGCTTGAACTGCGCGGTGGCGTGATCCGGTTTGCGTGCGAGCACCTGCTCGACGGCACCAATCGCGGCGGCTTGATTGCCGTCGAGATATTCGCACTCCGCCAGATCCATCCACGCGTCGAGCAAATTCGGATTGTGCGTGACGGCAGCAGCGAACGACTGTTTGGCTGCGACGCGTTGCTGTCTGTGCGAAAACAGCAAACCCAGTCCGTGGTGTGCCTGTGCCAACGCGGGATTCACATTCAGTGCATTGCGATAGCCTTGCTCAGCCTTGTCCCGTTCGCCCAGCTCAAGCAATGTATTCGCAAGGTTGTTCCACGCTTCGGCGATCTGCGGCTGCAATGCCAGTGCGGCTTCAAACGCGGTTCGCGCACCGGTCCAGTCACGTTTTTGCTGTAGCAGTACGCCGAGGTTGTAGTGCGTCAGCGGCATGCGTGGATCGACGGTCAGTGCTTCGCGGTACAGAGGTTCTGCGCGAGCGATGTCACCCAGCTGGAAGTAAGTCAATGCGGCTTGAAACAGCCATTGCGGATCGCGCCGACTGACTGATAGCGCGTGCTCAAACTGTTCCACGGCAGCCGGCAATGCACCGCTGCGCCGCTCGATAACGCCCAGCCAGAAATAGAGCGGTGCGCGCCGCTGGGGCTCGGTAATGCTGTCAAGAAAACGCCGGCAATCGGCGCGCGCGCCAACCAGATCGCCACTCTGGATCTTGGTGGCGATCGACTGGATGACCCCTTGATCGGGGTGGGACGCCATTTGCTGCGTCAGCGCTTGGGGACCTGATCGACGTATTCGAACACCTTGACCACGCGCGACACGCCGCTGGTGTTGCGCGCAATCTCGGCAGCGGCATCACCTTCTTCCCTGGTCACGATGCCCATCAGGAATACGGTGCCAGCCTCGGTTACGACCTTTACGTGGTTGGCCGAAAACTTGTTGTTGTTGAGAAAGCGCGCCTTGACGCTGGTGGTGGTGAGCGAATCGCCGCTGCGAGAAACCAGCGACGAATTGCCGGCTACCGCCAGCTCATTGGCAACGTTCTTGACGCTGGGGATGCCGCGCACCATGGCTTCTACATCTTTTTTCGCCTGCTCGGTCGGCACTTCACCGGTCAGCATCACGAGTTGATTGAAGCTGGTGACGTTGACGTGCCCGTCCTTGAAGTCGTTGATCAGCCGAACACGCGCCTTGATCTCGATATTCTCGTCCTCGATATAGAGGCCAAATGGGCGGCGGTCGTCCACGGCCAGCGCTGCGGCGCCTATGCCGGTCGCGGCAAGGGTAAAGCAGCCCTGCAGGGTGAGGGTGGACGCCGCCAACAGCAGCAGCGCGGCAATTCTCAGCGGGGAACGAACGCTCATTTACTTTTCTCCGAACATGATGTTATCGATCGCATCGCACAGGCAATGCAGGGTCAGCAGGTGAACCTCCTGGATGCGTGCGGTGACCGTGGATTCGACATTCAGCAGCACATCGCGTTCACCCATCATCTCGCCGATTTTGCCGCCATTGCGCCCGGTCATACCGATGACGATGAGGCCTTTCTTCTTTGCCGCTTCGATCGCGGTGATGACATTCTTTGAGTTGCCGCTGGTGGAAATGCCGAACAGGATGTCGCCGGGTTTGCCGAGCGCACGTACCTGTTTGGAAAAGATCTCATCGTATGAGTAATCGTTCGCCACCGCCGTAAGGATAGAACTATCCGTCGTCAGCGCAATCGCTGCCAGTTCCTCGCGCTCACGTTCAAAACGCCCGACCAGCTCGGCGGCGAAATGCTGCGAATCGGCGGCGGAACCACCATTGCCGCAGGCGAGAATCTTGCCACCTGATTTGAGGCAATCGACCATCACTTTCGAGGCGCGGGCAATGTGCGGTCCCAGCTTGCCTGCGACTTGCTGCTTGGTCGCAATGCTGGCGGCGAAGTGTTCTGCAATGCGTTGTTCAATTGTTTTCATGGGCGGATTTTACGCTTCAAAGGCATTGGTGAGCCATTCGACATCGTTGATGGTGACTCCGTTCATCAACACCGCGTCGAAACGGCAGGGCGGCAGTTGTTTCATTCCGGAGAGATAGTGCTGGGCAGCGGCGACGATGCGAGCCTGCTTCTTGGCGGTGATGCTGGCGGCAGCCCCACCGAAATCATTGCCTTTACCGGCGCGCCGCAATCGCACCTCGACGAAAACCAGCGTGTCGCGCTCCTGCATGATCAAGTCGATCTCGCCGAAGCGGCAGCTGTAGTTGCGTGCCACCAGCCTGAGGCCGCGTGCAACGAGGAAGTTTTCCGCCACGCGCTCGGCCTCGTCACCGGTCTGCCTTGGTGCAAGCAGGCGGCCCAGCATGTTTATTCCACCGGCTTGAACAAGGTGGGACGCCCATCGCGAATTTCGCCCGCGGCCAGCTGGCGAACGAACTGGTGGCCGTCGAGCGTGATGCGGCCGGTCACCCCGTCCAATGGCGGGATCGATTTCGCTTTCTGGTTGGCCAGCATCACCTGTGCCACGCGCCAGGCGTCGATGCCCAGCGCATACAGGCGCTCGAAATCGATCGGCATCACCTCGGTCGGCCGCGAATAAGCCATGACCGCTGGATGATCGGGCTGCACGAACCAGGGCATTTCCATGAAGCGCACGCTTTCGAGGTCGAGATTCTCGATCGCATTGGCGCGGGGGTCTATGGTCAGCGAGGTGGCGAACACCGGCATGCCGGAAGGCAGGTAGGGGCGTGCAAAACGCGCCACGCGCACCTCGGCGGCGATGAACACCGCGTCGGCATTGGCCTTTTCCATGGCGCCAGATACGCGGCTGCCTTCGCCGAGTTCGTTGCCGAATGGAATACGTACCGCGACCTCGCCGCCCAAACGGATCCATTCCTTTTCGAAGCTGTCCTGAATGCGCTTGGCCAGCGGCGATGCGGCGTTGATTACCGCGACACGTCGAAAACCGTCGTTCGCTGCTGCGCGTGCGGCCAGTCGCGCTTCCCAGTCGAGGTTGAGCGAGATATGGAAGAAGCGCTCCGGCAGGTCGGCGTCGCCCGCTGGCGTCGTGGAGACAGGCGCATTGAGTGCCAGCGAGGGCAGGTAGCTGGCTTCGCGCGCCATAATGCTGGCGCCATCGCGCGTCATACCGCCAATCACGATCGCGGCAGCGTCGCTCGCCGCCTTGCGGTATTGGGTGACCAGCGAACCACCTTCATCCTCGGCGGCATATATCCGATGAGGTGGCGCGTTCTTGCCGTCGGCTGCTGCACCGGCAAGGAATCCCTGCTTGACCGCATCGGCAACCTTGCCCAGCGTCTTCGATGCCAGCGGCAGTATCAATGCGACATGCGGTTGCGCCGTCGGTATGGATTTGTCTGCGGGCTTGGCGTCTTTATCGGTAAGCGGACTCTTGCTTTCCTCTTTCGCCGACGGCACGGCGGAGGTGGCAGGTGTGGCGATCGCGGCTTCGGCCGCAGGCAGGGACTTGGCCGGTGCCGGTTCGCTTGCACGATTCTGGCCTTGCGCCGACAATGCCGGGGCGATGGAGGCAAGCAGGCTTGCGAATATCACTCGTCCGAGAATTTGTCGTTGAACGCGCATGGCGCAGCAGGAAAAAAGAATTGTGAACTCCCGAACGGAAGCAAAACTGGAGTGTGCATTATATGTGGTTGCCACTCCCATCGGGAATCTGTCCGACATCACGCAGCGTGCGCTTGACACGTTGTCCAATGTTGACGTGATTGCAGCCGAAGATACGCGCGTTACCCGTAATTTGCTGGCTCACTTCGCCATCGCCACGCGCATGATCGCAGTGCACGAGCACAACGAACGCAATGCCGCGCAGGGCATCGTCAATTTGCTGCAGCAGGGACAAAGCGTGGCGTTGGTGACTGATGCGGGAACGCCGGCAGTGTCAGACCCGGGCGCCAAGGTTGTGTCAGCGGTACATGCTGCGGGATTTCGCGTGGTACCGATTCCCGGCGTGTCAGCGCTGGTGGCGGCGCTTTCGGCCAGCGGCGAGGGCGAGCATGGATTTAGTTTCTGCGGCTTTTTGCCGGCATCCAATGGCGAACGGCAGCGTGCGCTTGAGGCGTTGAAATCGACGATACATGCGCTGGTGTTTTACGAATCGCCGCATCGCGTTGTAGAAAGCGTGGCGGCGATGGTGTCGGTATTTGGCGACACGCGCGAGTTGGTGATCTGCCGCGAGCTGACAAAAAAATTCGAGACCATTCGACGTCTGCCACTTTCTGAAGCCGTAGCTTGGCTGGAAGCGGACGACAACAACCGGCGCGGTGAGTTCGTGTTGATACTGTCAAACCCTAGAACGGGTGCGGCTTCTGGAGCAAAAATGGCTGAAGACGCCCTGCTGGAGCGGACTTTGGCCGCGCTGTGCTCTGAACTTCCTCTCAAACAGGCGGTATCGCTGGCGGTAAAACTAACCGGCGAAAAGAAGAACAAAGTCTACGATCTCGCGCTCGCGATCAAGACCAGCGCCGACGACAGCGCCGATTGAATCGGTCAGCCGCCTATAATTTCATCATGAGCGAAACCAACGAAATTACCATCACGCAACCTGACGATTGGCACCTGCACCTGCGCGATGGGCCGGCACTGAAAGCCGTGCTGCCGCATACCGCGCGCCAGTTTGCCCGCGCCATCGTCATGCCGAATCTGAAGCCGCCGGTGCGTACTGTCGATGAGGCGGCCGCCTATCGTGAGCGCATCCTAGATGCGTGTCCTCTCGGTTCAAATTTCGAGCCGCTGATGACGCTTTATCTCACCGACAATACCTCGCCGGATGAGATCGTGCGCGCCGCTGCTAGCGGCTTCGTCAAGGCAGTCAAGTACTACCCGGCAGGTGCCACCACCAACTCCGACTCGGGCGTTACCGACATCGGCAAGTGCGATGACGTATTTGCCGCGATGCAGGAAGCCGGGCTGCCGCTGCTGATGCACGGTGAAGTGACCGGCGATGAGGTCGACGTGTTCGACCGGGAAAAGATCTTCATCGAGAAGCATCTGATCCCGTTGACGCTGCGCTTCCCGAAACTGCGCATCGTGATGGAGCACATCACCACCGCCAATGCGGCGAAATTCGTGCTGGCAGCAAACGACAATGTGGCCGCGACCATCACACCGCAGCACCTCCTCTACAGCCGCAATGCGATTTTCAAGGGCGGCATCCGGCCGCACTTTTATTGCCTTCCGATCCTGAAGCGCGAGGATCACCGCGTGGCATTGGTCAGAGCTGCGACCAGCGGCAACCGCAAATTTTTTCTCGGCACCGACAGTGCGCCGCATACGCGCAACAGCAAGGAGGCATGTTGTGGCGCAGCGGGCTGCTACTCGGCGCTGCACGCAATGGAGTTGTACGCGGAAGTGTTCGAGCAGGCGGGTGCGCTGGACACGCTGGAAGGCTTTGCCAGCTTTCATGGGCCTGACTTCTATCGCCTGCCCCGCAACACCGGCTCGATCACCTTGAAGAAGGAAAGCTGGACCGTGCCGGATGAGGTGCCGTTCACCGAATCCGGCCTGGTGCCCCTGCGTGCCGGCGAAGCGATGCGCTGGCGCATGGTGTGAAGCATCCCGCGTTCGCCACACCGTTTTTCGATGCGGTGCGTGCCGAGCTCGACGCCTTGGCGGAACACAGCGGCAGCAACGATCGCGATGCGTTGAACGCGTTGGCGGCGGGGCGAAGCGCTTCGGTGCGTTTTGTGGCCCCTTCAATCGACATTTCGGCCGTGAAGTACGAAATGACCATTGCTGCCACCGGCGATATTCCCACTCGTGACAATGCGCATGATTTCTTCAACGCACTGCAATGGCTGGCATTTCCGCAGACCAAGGGCGCCATCAATGCGGGCCACTTGAGGCACGCGGGCGGCGCAGGCGTGCGCCCGGTTGCGCGCGATGTGCTGACCATGATCGATGAAAGCGGCGTGATCGTCGCCAGTGCTGACGAAGCATTGTTGACGCTACTGCGCGAATTCAAATGGCGCGAATTATTCGTCGAGCGTCGTGCCGATGTGATCGCCAGAATGCGCTTCGCGTTGATCGGTCACGGCCTGATGGAAAAGGCGCTTGCCCCCTTCATCGGACTCACCGGCAAGGCAATTTTGCTGAATATTGCCGATGATCAATCGCTGGATGCTGCTGCGGCGCGTTGGATTGCCGATGACAGCCATCTTGCCAGTTCGCGAATGCTATCGCCGTTGCCACTTTTGGGCATTCCTGGCTGGGACGAGCGTAACGAGAATTCCGCCTTTTACGACAACACGGGTTACTTTCGAACTGGGCGCAGAGACCGGACTTCAAAGTCCGCGTGAGATAATTCTGGTGGAAGCGCGCCAGACGGTCGCTGCATGCTAGACATGCAGAGGAAAGTCCGGACTCCATAGGGCAGGGTAGTGGGTAACCCCCATCCACCGCGAGGTGAGGATTAGAGCAACAGAGACGAGTCGTTGCCGACCGCGGAGGCCGCAAGGCCGACGTTGCCGGCAACGGGTGAAACGGGCAATCTCTACCTGGAGCAATACCAAATAGGCAGGCGTTGATGTGTGTCCCGCGGAGCCTGCGGGTAGGTAGCTTGAGGCGCACGGTAACGGGCGTCCCAGAGGAATGGCCGTCATAGCACGCAAGTGCCGTAACAGAATCCGGCTTATCGGCGCGCTTCCACTTTCTTTGACGCGTCCACCAATGTTGCCCAATCGCCGATAGTGATGCGCGCAACCACCACGTAGCGGTCGCCGAGCGATTTCAAGACGGCTGCTTCGCCCTCGCTCAGATGTGGCGGCCCGGCGATGGCGCGGAACGGCGTGCCGTGACCGGCAATCATGCGATTGCCGGTGTTCGCGGCGACAGGTTTTGACAGCAACTGTTTCAGCGCGGCGTAGTTGTTGCCGGCTTCTTCGCGGATTTCGTTGGCACCGGTGGCACGGCCGAACATCAGCGTCGCGGTTTCCATGGTGCGGCAATAGGGACTTGCCAACGCGTCGCCCACGGGAATTTTCAGCGCCTTGATGGCGCCGCCAATTCGCCGCGCTTCGTCTCGCCCTTTGTCTGCCAACATTCTCTGGTTGGCGCAGTCGCTGTAGTTTTTCATCGCCCCATCAAGTTTCGAGAAATCAGTCGATGTGTGGCGAAAGTACAAGGTGTAGCCGCCTTTCCGCAGCGCATCCACCAGTCCTGATCCGTTCAACGCGTGGGCCGGATCGGGTGCCGATCCTGGCTCATTCGACCAGACCGCAGAAGTAGCGAGACCAAGGGTGATGCCGATGGCTAGTCGGGCGAGGGAGTGGGACATGGCATGCTCAGCGGCGGAATGGCTTGGGGAAAGTGGCCACGCTCGGATTGCCATTCTTGTCGAGCGCCTGCAGGCCGAACACCACGTTGTCTTTCGACACACCAATCACCGTGGCGCGCGTCACGTTGCCGAAATCCTCCGAGCCTTGCCAGACCGGTGACGTGGTTTCGCGCCATAGCACCCGATAGCCGGTCACGTTGGGTTCCGGGTTGGCCTTCCAGCGAAACGTGGTGTTGTTTTCCAGGAACAGGTTTTCCATTTGAACGTCCTGCGGCGCGGACGGGCTATTCGCCAACGACGCGAGAGCCGCTGCGTTGATGCGCGAGATATCGGCGGCATAGGCGAAGTCGACGAATTCCGGCAGGTCGCCGTACTTCACGCCGTTTTCCTCGCGCACGTTCTGGTGCTGATGGCGGAAATCCTCCAGATATTCGGTCATGCGCACCGCCGGATAGCCGGCGTCGAGAAACGGGAAATGATCGCCGCCACGCAGGTAGCGATCGCGACGGTAAATCAATTCCACTTTCATGGTTGGAACATAGCGTTCGCCGGCCTGCTTGATAAAGCGGCCCAGTTGGCGCGGCGTCGAATCGTTCTCGCCACCGGTGCGAATCAGTGTCAGTACCTCGTCCGGCATTTCCTTCAACGGCGGAATGCCTTCCGCGAACAGTCGCATCTTCTTTCGTTCGACTTTGCCGTCGGAACCGCGACTGTTGCCGACGATGTCGTTGGTAATCATGCCGGCGATGTTCATGCCTTTGGCCTTCGCTGCTTTGGCAAAAAACGTCGCTCCGAGCAAACCTTGTTCCTCGCCTGCGACGGTCATGAAAATCAGCGTTGCATTGAACTTGTACTTCGACATCACGCACGCCAGTTCCATTACCGACGCGGTGCCTGAAGCATCATCGTTTGCGCCGGGCGCAAAACCGTCGGCATCGGTCGGTGAGCCGCGCATCGAATCGTAATGGCCACTGACCACATAGACACGATCGCGGCTCTCGGCCTGTTCGCCCGGCAACGTGGCGACGACATTGACGATGGGTGTCGGCTGCGGAATGCGCGCGCTTACCGGCGCCAGATGCTCGTCAAACTCGACTTTCAGGCGGCCGCCGTTCTCCACGCTGCAGCGCTCCAGCTCACTCTTGATCCACCGGCGCGCGGCGCCGATGCCGCGCGTTTCACTGGTCGTCTCCGATAGCGAGTTACGCGTCTCGAAACTGACCAGCTTGCGAATACGCTCCTCGATTCGCTTTGCGGAAATTTCCTTGACGATTTTCTCAATCATCGGGTCTTTGCGCGCAGGGGCTGCGTTCGATGCACAGGCGAAAGAGATTGTGAGTAATGAGATAAGCAGGTGACGCATGAAGGCTCCGCGAAGGTTGCTAATGAATGACTCGCCGATGATAGCGCCGGCTTCGGTATCAGCAAGCTTGCCCCGGTGTACGCGATACAAATCAAAGGGTAGGCATGCGTGTTTCTTATACCCGCATCGGGTGGTGTACAAAAATACAGTAACTTCCTGTTTTTATTGAGGCAATTCCTGCGAAGTTACTTTAGGTATTTATGTTATGTCATTAATTATCAACGAAGTTTTCCACAGAAAATTCTTGTGAAGAATGTGTGCTAAGTCTTTGACGAATAAAGAAAAAATCCTATTTCCCTGCTTGACCTTGGGTTTTTTCTTGCCTATAGTGTCCACAAGTGGTGAAAAGTGGGATTTTGGGGAAAACCTCGAAATTCTGTGGTTTTTCACCTCAAAAACTATTGAGGGGATCAAGGCAAGTGTTTCAAGGGGCATCAGAACTGAGTCTGGACGTGAAGGGCCGCATGTCGGTCCCGGTGAAGCATCGCGATGGCCTGTCTGCGCCCAGCGCGGGCAAGCTGGTGCTGACCGCGCATCCCGAAGGCTGCCTGCTGATGTATCCGCTCTCGCACTGGGAGCCGATCCGTGATCGCGTGATGACTTTCCCCAGCCTTGACCGGACTGCCAGCGTTTGGAAGCGCCTCCTGGTGGGCTTTGCAGAGGAGCACGTACTTGATGGCAATGGCCGCGTGCTGATTTCGCCTGAGCTGCGCAAATTTGCCGGCATCGAAAAATTGGTGATGTTTGTTGGTCAGGGTACGCATTTCGAAATCTGGAACGCGACTGCATGGGAAGCGCAGCTCAAGTCGCTTACTTCCGGCGCGACCGGCCTGCCACCCGGCACCGAGAACTTTTCGCTCTGATCGGTGCATGAATGAACTCTCAAATTTGCCAAACTCGTCACCCGCACACATCACGGTTTTACTACGCGAAGCGGTGGATGCGTTGGCGATCAAACCCGATGGCGTGTATGTCGATGGCACGTTTGGCCGTGGTGGGCATTCGCGCGCGATCCTCGAGCGGCTGGGGGCGAATGGAAAGCTGATCGCCATCGACCGCGATCTGCGCGCGATTGCGGCGGGCGAGGAACTGGCAGGTCAGGACAAACGATTTTCGCTGTACCACGCCACCTTGAGCGATCTGGGTGGTGTGCTGAAAAGGGCAACGGGCAGTAGCAGCAAGGCAGTGGATGGCGTGCTGGCAGACCTTGGGGTCTCGTCGCCGCAGCTGGATGAGCAGGATCGCGGTTTCAGTTTCCGTTTCGACGGGCCGCTCGACATGCGCATGGACACCACGCGCGGCGAGACGGTTGAGGAGTGGCTGGATCGCGCAGAAGAACGGGAAATAGGGGAGGTCATCTGGCGTTATGGTGAAGAACGGTTTGCTCGGCAGATTGCAAGAGCGGTTGTTGCGGCAAGGGTCATCGGACGTATTCGGACGACGCGCGAGCTTGCCGAGCTCGTGGGTAAAACCGTCCGGACGCGCGAGCCGGGCCAGCACCCCGCAACCCGCACGTTTCAAGCTCTACGGATTTTCATCAATCAAGAGCTTGAAGAAGTAGAACAAGTACTACCGCAGGCTGTGGAAGGCTTGCGGACTGGAGGCAGGTTGGTGGTGATTGCGTTTCATTCGCTGGAAGACCGTATCGTCAAGCGTTTCATGCAAAACGCGGCGAAGGCGGACCACCTTCCCTCGAAATTGCCGATCCGTGCCAACGAAGTCAACGATGCGACGCTGAACATCGTCGGCAAGCCGGTCAAGCCGTCAGATGCCGAGGTCGCGGCCAACCCGCGTGCGCGCAGCGCGATCATGAGAACGGCGGTGAGATTGTGACCCGCCTCAACACCATTCTGTTGCTGGCATTGATCGGCTGCGCCTTGTCGGTGGTGACCTCGCAGCACAAGGCGCGCAAGCTGTTCATCGAACTGCAGACCGAGCAGGATGCGGAGCGACGGCTGGACAACGAATGGCGCGAGCTGCAGATCGAAGCGCAAACCCAGGGCAACGGCAAGCGCATCGAGCAGAAGGCCGCACATGATCTGGGCATGGGGGTACCCGATCCGAGGAAAACTGTGATTGTGGTGCTTGATGGCACGGTGCCTGTTGCTGCCGCAAAGGATTCGGTCAAATGAACCATTCCTCGCGCCGGCTCGAACCCAATCTGCGCCTGAAGCTGGAAGGCTGGCGCTCGCGCATGGTGCTGCTGCTTTGCCTCGGCGCTTTTGTGGTTCTACTGGGGCGTGCGTTTTACCTGCAGGGGCTGAACAACGACTTCCTGCAGGCCAAAGGGGAAGCGCGCTTCATGCGCGTAGTAGAGATGCCGGCCTCGCGCGGTGCGGTCATGGATCGCAACGGCAAGATGCTGGCGATTTCCACGCCGGTGGAATCGATCTGGGCCAGCCCGGCGGAAATGGACATCGACAGCACACAGGCAGCAAAGCTGGCACAGGCATTGGGCATGGATCGCAAGGCGCTCAATGACCGGCTCGGCGAGAAGGACAAGAACTTCGTCTGGCTGAAGCGCCAGTTGTCGCCGGAGCAGGCTGCGCGTGTGATTTCACTGAAGATCCCAGGGGTGTTCCAGCAGCGCGAATTCCGCCGCTACTATCCTGCCGGCGATGTGACGGCCCATGTCATCGGCTTCACCGGGCTCGAAGATCAGGGGCAGGAAGGCATCGAGCTGGCCCAGCAATCGCAGCTTGCCGGGTCCCCGGGCCAGCGGCGCGTGATCAAGGATCGCAAGGGCCGCATTGTTGAAGACATCGAGAACCTGAAAGCACCGCGCGAAGGCAAGGCGCTCAAGTTGTCGATCGACGAAAAATTCCAGTATCTCGCCCATCGTGAACTCAAGGCTGCCGTCGACTCGCACAAGGCGAAAGGCGGTGCATTGGTCATGCTGGATGCGCATACCGGCGAAGTCCTGGCGTTGGTCAACCAGCCTGACTACAACCCGAACAATCGCGCGCAGTGGAATCCGAAGCAGGCACGCAACCGCAGCGTGACCGACACCTTCGAACCCGGCTCGACCTTCAAGCCATTCGCGGTATCGGCCGCGCTGGAGGCCGGCATCGTCAAGCCGGATACGGTCATCACCACCGGTGGCGGATATACCGTCGGCACCAAAACCATTACCGATGCGCATCCGGCCAATCAGTTGAATGTGGCGGAGATCATTCAGAAGTCGAGCAATATCGGCACCGCAAAGATGGCGCTTCAGTTGCCTGCCGAACGCATGTGGAGTTTGTACAACGACCTGGGTTTCGGCACGGCCCCCAAAACCGGCTTCCCCGGTGAAGCCAGCGGCCGCCTGCGAGCGGTGAAAACCTGGAAGCCGATCGAGCAGGCCACCATGGCCTACGGCTACGGCGTGTCGGTGAGCGCATTGCAACTGGCGCGCGCGTACACCGTGTTCACCAACGATGGCGTACTGCTGCCCGCAACCTTCCTGAAGCGCGAAGGCGAC
>JAEUNB010000017.1 GCA_016790625.1 Betaproteobacteria bacterium
TGTCGGCGATATCGCCGTGGTGGACCTGGCCGGCACTGGCGTTCGGCTTTCTGACCCTCGTCGGTCTTATCGATTACACCCAGGACCGGCAGGCGATACGCCGCAACTATCCGGTACTGGCGCACTTCCGTTTCTTCTTCGAATTCATCCGCCCGGAAATCCGCCAATACTTTATCGAAGCCGACACCGAGGAGCTGCCCTACTCGCGCGCGCAGCGCTCCATCATTTACCAGCGTGCCAAAGGTGTTGCTGACAAGCGTCCCTTCGGCACACAGATCAATGTCTATGCACCCGACTACGAGTGGATCAACCATTCGATGTCGCCTTCGGACATTGCCAGCCATGATTTCCGCATCGATATTGGCGGCCCCGATTGCAAGCGCCCTTATTCGGCCAGCGTGTTCAATATTTCAGCGATGAGTTTCGGCGCGTTGTCGGCCAACGCCATCCTCGCGCTGAATGAAGGTGCCAAGCGCGGCAAGTTCTACCACGATACCGGCGAGGGCTCGATTTCGCGCTACCACCGCGAGCGTGGCGGGGACCTGGTGTGGGAAATCGGTTCGGGCTATTTCGGCTGCCGCGCGGACGACGGCACCTTCGACGCCGAAAAATTCAAGGTCAACGCCGCTTCCGACCAGGTCAAGATGATCGAGATAAAACTCTCGCAGGGTGCCAAGCCGGGACACGGCGGTGTGCTGCCAGGGGCCAAGGTGACGCCGGAAATCGCCGAAGCGCGCGGCGTGCCGGTCGGTAGCGATTGCATCTCACCGGCCAAGCACTCGGCGTTTTCAACGCCGATAGAAATGATGCAGTTCGTGGTCAAACTGCGCGAACTGTCCGGCGGCAAGCCGGTGGGCGTCAAGTTCGCCGTCGGCCATCCGTGGGAATGGTTCGGCATGGTGAAGGCGATGCTGGAAACCGGTATCACCCCCGATTTCATCGTCGTCGATGGCGGCGAAGGCGGCACCGGTGCTGCGCCGCTGGAGTTCACCGATCACGTCGGCGCACCGATGCGCGAGGCACTGATGCTGGTGCACAACACGTTGGTTGGCGTAAACCTGCGCGACAAGATCAAGATCGGCGCGTCGGCCAAGATCGTCACCGCATTCGATATCGCCCGCACCATTGCCATGGGTGCCGACTGGTGCAATGCCGCGCGTGGTTTCATGTTTGCGCTCGGCTGCCTGCAGGCACAGACCTGTCACACCGGCCACTGCCCGACTGGAGTGACCACACAGGATCCGAAGCGCATGCGTGCGCTGGTGGTGCCGGACAAATCCGAGCGCGTTTTCCAGTTTCACCAGAACACGCTACACGCGCTGAAGGAATTGCTGGCTGCGGCCGGCCTCACCCATCCCTGCGAGCTGGGCCCGGAACACGTCATTCGCCGCGTTTCCTCTACCGAGATCCGCTCGCTGGCCGCGCTGCACATGTGGGCCAAGCCGGGCGAGCTGCTGTCTTCCGTCCCCGACCTGCCGGTGTTCAAAGTGTTCTGGGCGGTATCGCGAGCCGACAGCTTTGCCGCGCCGCCGAATGTGCTGTCGATGCACGGCTCCAAGACACAATAACCGCCGCCGTTCGTGCCGGAATTTGGCGCGTTTATCGCAGGATTTGCCGCAGGCCTCGCAATCCGCTAACGCGCTTGCCGGAATGCGGCAAAATGCGATGCATCGTCAACCTCCCTCTGGAGTGCAGCCATGTTTGAACGTTTGTCGCGTAGCTGGGAGCTGGTCAAGGCCAGCGGCTCGGTACTGAAGCAGGACAAGGAACTGCTGCTGTTTCCGCTTATCTCCTCGATCGCCACGCTGCTGGTGATCGCCTGCTTCGCGCTGCCGGTAATCGGCATGGGTGCGCTGGATGGCTTGTCGGGCGGTGGCAACGGCGCTGTCTCGGCTGGTGTTTACGTGCTCGCCTTCCTGTTTTACCTGTCGCAGTACTTTGTGATTTTCTTTTTCAACGCGGCCCTGGTCGGCGCAGCGATGATTCGCCTCGATGGCGGCAACCCGACCTTCAGCGATGGGCTGCGCATCGCCACCAGCAAGGCCGGCAGCATATTAGGTTACGCCGCGATTGCAGCTACGGTCGGCATGATTCTGCGTGCGATCCAGGAACGGGTCGGCTTCCTCGGCAAGATCATTGTCGGCATGCTGGGTGCCGGCTGGACCGTCGCAACTTACATGGTGGTGCCGGTGCTGGTGGCACGCGATATCGGCCCGATCGATGCCGTCAAGGAAAGCGCGATGCTGCTGAAGAAAACCTGGGGCGAGAACATTGCGGGACAAGTCGGGCTGGGCGCTGCCTTCACATTGATCCAGTTGGGTGTCATCGGCTGCGGCATCGCACTGATTATCGCAATGGCGTTCACCCAAAGCAGCGTGCTGATCATTCTCGCCGTAGCATTGGTGGTCATCGCCGTGATCATCACGGCATTGATTCACGCCGCCCTGTCGGGCATTTATTCGGCAGCCCTGTATCGCTATGCGAGTGACGGCGAAGGCACCGCCGGCTTCGACAATAACGCCCTGCAACTGGCATTTACGCCAAAGTCATAGAGTAAAACTCAAGCACTGGCGCGGCTTTCAGGGCACTTTTGTCCGGAGAGCCGCGCCGAATGGCGATTTTCGTATTTGACTATCGTTAACCGCCAGCCTTGATCCCCGCCGATTTCACCACCGCACCATAACGCCCCAGATCGCGCTTGATCTCGGCGGCAAATGCGGCCGGTGTTCCCGGCGTGGCGGTAATGCCGAGCACGTCCAGCCTCGCACGCGTTTCCGGATCGGTCAGCACGGCATTCAGCTCGGCATTCAATTTATCGATGATCGGCTTCGGCGTTTTCGCCGGCGCCAATAGCCCAACCCACGAGCTGATATCGAAGTCCGCCACGCCGCTCTCGATAAACGTTGGCACATCGGGCAAGGCCGAGGACCGTTGCGTGCTGGACACGGCAATCGCCGTCAGCTTGCCCGATTTCACATGCTGCAAGGCACCGGCGACCGCTGTGTACACCAGCGGCACGCTGCCGCCCATCACATCCACCAGCGCCTGGCCGCCGCCTTTGTACGGAATGTGCACCAGCTTGGCACCAGTGCGCTGGCTGAGAAGCTCACCGGCAATGTGCGGCGTGCCACCAGTGCCCGAGGTGCCGTACGACAAACCGCCCTCGCGGGTTTTCGACAACGCAATCACATCGCGCACGGTCTTCACCGGCACCATTGGATTGGCCACCAGGATCAGCATCGCGTCGCCGATCTTGCCGACGGGCGCGAAATCGCTTTCGGTATTGAACGGAATCTTGTCGAACACATGCGGATTGATCACCAACGTGCCATCGAAGCCCAGCAGCAGCGTGTAGCCATCTGCATCGGCGGTAACTACCTGCTGCGTGCCGATATTGCCCGACGCGCCCGGCTTGTTATCGACGATCACCTGCTGGCCCAGCCGTTTGCCCAATTGTTCGGCAATGACGCGGCCGCTGGTGTCGGTCACGCCACCCGGCGTGAACGGCACCACCAATTTGATGGGTTTGTTCGGATAGGCAGAAGTCGATTGCGCAAATGCCGGCGCGGCACTGGTGCCAACAACCGCCAGCACCAGCGCCGACGAGATCAGCCATCGGCGCGAGTGCGACACCCTTTTGCAAGACCCGGATTTTTTCTGAATTGCGCAATCGATCATGCCCATCCTCCCTTTGGTTTTCTTGTGGTCAAACGCTTCCGCCAACCGTGTCCATCAATGTCGATAGGCGCCACCGCGCGACAGGATGCTGAGGTCGGTCCACTTGCTGCCGTGATGGTTGTCCTTGCTGAAAGTCAGCACGAATCCACCGGCATCGTAGCTGCCCAGGCTTTCAAGTCCGCTGACGATGGTTTGCGGCGTCACGTTCTTACCCGCCTTCTTGATGCCTTCCACCAGCGCCTTGGCCGCGATGCAGGCTTCCAGCGTGGTGTAGTTGACGGTGGTACCCGTGGCCTTCATCGTCTCGGTGCATTCCTTGACCACGGCAATGCCAACGTTCTTCGGATTCGGTACCACCTGCGTCACCGTGGTGCCCTTGGCAATATTCTCTTTCGCTGACGCCAGCTCATCCGGATTGACGAATGACAGTGCCGACATCGGATAGGCCTTGTTTTGCTTGTTCATGAAATCGGCCAGTTCCAGCAGAGGCGGAAACTGCGTGGTGACGATGATGGCCTGCGGATCGAATTTCAGCAGCGGCTGGTACAAGGCCTGATCCACCTTGGAACCACGCGGCACGGCAATCTGCAGCGGTGTCTGGTTCTTGGCCTTAAGGGCCGTCGCGACGGTGTTGAAATTCGACTTGCCGACCTCGTCGTCGTAGTGCACCACCGCCCAGCGCGTGGCGCCGTAAGTGGTCCAGTAGGCGATGATCTTGTCGACCTCGTCGCGATAGGATGCTCGCACAGTAAATACCGGCTTCTTGTCGCGGATCGACAGCGAGCCGGTGAACGGTGCGAACAGCGCCATGCCTTTCGCTTCGGCCAGTGGGATCGCATCCAGGCTCAGCGTCGCCGAGCCAAAGCCGAACAACACCAGCGCCTTTTTCTGATCGATCAGCGATTGCGCATTGGCCGCAGCGCGCTTGCGATCGTTGCCGTCGTCCAGCGATACCAGTTCGATCTTGCGGCCATTGATGCCACCGCCACGATTGACCTTCTCGAACACGGCGTTGGCGCCGTCGCGTATGTCCCGTCCCACATCGGCGGCCGATCCGGAAAGCGGAACCGATTGACCGATGATGATTTTCTCCTGCGCATTTGCCACGCCGCAAACCATCGACGCGACAGCGGACAGGACCAACAGCCTGATGAGCTTCATGATCAATTTCTCCTCGTGAATTTACGTTAGCGTCGTAGTCTCTGCGGACCATCGTCAATGCACGTCGTGCCGGTCTATGCTGGCCGGTCATGGGGCAAAGATATTGTGAACCCGAATTTGGTGCGCTGACTAGCAGGGAAACCCTACAAGAACGGCGCCACCCTCCGCTTGATCTGGGGCATCAATTAACATAAGAATCAAAAGAAAACCCCAGCATTGGTGCGCCTTTCAGGCCGAAATAGCCTGAAAAACCGCGCCAATGCTGGGGTTTGGTGGGAAAGTTCTGGGGGGCTATAGCCCGGTTGCGATAAAGGCGAATCCCCAATAAGCCAATCCCACCGCAGCCGCGCCACCGGCCAGGCCAAGCATCCAGCGCTTGCGCGTCAAGACGCAAATCGACGCCAGCGAAATCGCGATCTGGATAAACGTCATCGCCTGCGCCAGCTTGTCGTGCGGACTTAGTGCGTGCTTTGACTTCTCGTCCGCCGCCGCCGACTCCTTGTCGATGGATTCTGCCTTCAGCCTGATCACATCTTTTTCGCTTTTGTAGCGTTTGATCTCGTCGGCGTAACGCGCCTTCTTCTCGGCATCGCTGGTCAAGCCTTCAGCCAGCTCGGCCAGGTTTTGTTTCGTGCTCTTGGCCTGATACAGCGCCCATTGATTGGACGCTTCCGCTTTCTTCAGCACCGCTTCGTTCTTGAAATACAGCGCCTCGTTCTGCGTGTGGCCACCCTGATAGCTGACGATGGCGCCGATGGTGGCGAGGATAGCGGTGAAGATGGCCACCCATTGCGCAAGATTGGCACCTTTTCCCTCGTCGCCGTGACTGTGCCCATGGCCTGCCTCGTGAACGGCATGGTCGTGAGGACCGTGTACGTGAAATTTGCCGCCTGACATGACTTGCTCCTGCCCGTAAAAAGAACGCGATTATGCGTCTTTTTTACCGGCCCAACGGATGCAGCCGCGCCAAACCTACGCGCTCATGAAACCAAGGTTCGAATTGCTGAAACTACCGATGTTCGGCAGCACCAGATTCATGTTGGCGTCGCTCACGCCGAACCAGCGCGCCAGCGTGGCGGCAAACTGATCGACAGACGTTGTCGGTAGCAGCCTGCCCGAGCCAACTTCGTCGTTGTTGTTGATCCCCATGATCGGGAAGGTGCCGTAATAACGCTGGCCCTGCACCGCACCGCCGACAATAAAGTGATGCGATCCCCAGCCGTGATCGGAACCGTCACCATTACTGGTCAGCGTGCGACCGAAATCTGAACCGGTAAACGCGGTGACCTGATTGGCCACACCAAGTGTCACCGTAGCGTTGTAGAAATACGCCAGCGCGCCGCCGATCTGTGAATGCAGTCCGGGTTGCGTCGTCAACTGATTGTCGTGCGTGTCGAAACCGCCCAGCGAGACAAAAAACACCTGGCGTTTTGCACCCAGGGCGTTGCGCGCGGCGATCATGCGCGCCACCAGACGCAACTGTGCCGCAACACTGCTGGTGGCCAGTTCGGCCGGCAATGGCAGATCAGGGGCCGTCGCCAGTGCAGTGGAAAGCGCCGCATTGGCGTCGATTGAACGCTGCGTGGTATCGGCCAGGTCCTGCGTGAAAACATTGCTGCCACCGCTGGTGATGATGGAGCGCAGGGTGGCCGCGGCCGACGACGAACCGAACAGATTGCCGGAGAGCCCGGCAATCGGCGTCGAGCCCGAACTGCTTAACTGATAGGCAATGGTTGATTGACCGGCAAGAAACACCGCGCTGCCGGCGACTGAGTTGCAGGTGAAGATGGTGTTGGTGTTCTGCGAGGCCATCAGGTCGCCGATGCGTCCGCCCCAACCTTCCTTGGCACCCTCCGGTGCGCTCGCCTGCCACACCGATTGCTGATCGTTGTGCGAAAACAGTTTCGGCGGCAGCGGCACCGAGAGATTGGTGTACTGCGCCTTGGTGGTCGGCACGATCAGCGGCCCGACATTGGCCAGAATCGCCATCTTGCCGGCATCCCAGATGGTTTTCAGCGGTGACAACTCGGTCGGCAACGCGAACTGGCGGCCGGCGTTGCTGCCGGACAGCGGCACCGAGGGCGTCAGCGGCAGCAGCTCATTCAATTGCCGCGTGATGCCGGCGCGCGCGGCGGTGTAGGCATTGAAGTTGGCGGTGTCGTACGGGATCACAGTGTTGTTGTGATCGTTGGCGCCGTACATGAACAGGCACACCAGTGCGCGGTAGTCGCCGGCGGTCTGCGCGGCAGCAGCGCCGATGGTGGCGAGGTTAAGAGCAAACGGCCCGGCGCTGCCGGCAATCGACAGGCGGCCAGCGGTGCGGAGGAACTCGCGGCGGGATTGTTTCAGCAGGATCATGATGGCCTCCTTAATACTGGAAGATGTATTCGGGACTGGCCATCGTCAGGTAGATGGCCAGGCTGACGCGGTTGCGGCGATCAGCATCGGGATTGTTGGTGCCGATGTTCACCGACGCCACCGCATTGCGGATCATCGTCACCGTGTTGGCCGACAGATTGCCGCCGGTGAGCAGCAGGTTGACTCGATCCACCAGTTGATCGGGTGTTGCGGCGAGTGCCAGTTCGGCGGTGTAGTCGGGTTGGATATCCAGCACATTGTTGTTGCGGGAACCGACGCCGTTGGTCAGTGCTGTTCGCATGTAGTTGAGATAGCCGGCGACCGAGGTTTCGTGCGTGATCTGCGCTTCGGGCGCCACCAGGCCAAGCGAACCAACGCGGCTATTGGGCGGTGTGTAACCCGGACGGAAGAAATTGAACACGGATGGCGAGTACATCGGTGTCTGGGCCAGCTGTGTCGCCGGATCGGACACGGTTCCCAGCAGGAAGCGGCCATCGGTCGATTTCGCATTGAACGAGCGCATCCAATGCACAAAGCGCACTACCGGCTCGCGCAATTTTCCTTGTGTGCTGTTCGCTATCAAGGTCGTGCGCGCTTCCGGATCCAGCAATATGGCCTTGATCACGGCCTTCATGTCCCCTCGCACGCCGCTGCCGTTGTTGTTGAATACCGTCGCGACGCGGGTGACGTACTGCGGCGAAGGATTGCTCGATACCAGGCGCTGGATCAACTGCTTGCTGAAAAACGGGCCGACGTTGGGATGATTGAACAAGGTATCCAGCGCAATGCGGATATCGCCATTGGTGTCGGCAGCCGCCGTCGTGGTGGCGGGAATGGTGACGCCGAGAAACTGCTTCTGCGATACCGAGTGGTACTGGTTGTAGGCCTGCATCGGCTTGATCTCCTTGTCGGGATCGGCCGGGTTGCCGCCGCCATTGAAGCGGTTGTTTGAAGTGTCGGGCCCGGCCCACGACAGGCCGGTGAAAATCTTGCCCATCGAGGAAACGTCGGCATTGGTATAGGTCTCAGTCTTGTTGCCGAATACATCCTGCTTGGGCAAGCCGCCCATTTCCAGCTGATACAGCCCAATGGTGAAAAGCTGCATCACCTCGCGACCGTAATTTTCATCCGGCACCTGGCCGGTGGCCGCGTTCTCCTTCTGGTTGCGAAGGTGCGACAGGTAGAGGCCCATCATCGGCGAATAGGTCACCGCTTCCAGCAGATTGCGGTAATTGCCGAAGGCGTGCTGCCCCAGCGTATCGAGGTATTGGGCCGGACCGCGCGGATAGTTGTTGCCAATATTGCTATTGAGCGAGACGACGAAGATCTCCGACAGCGCAAATGCAACCCGCTGGCGCAGCGCATCGTCAGCGGTGGTGAAGTTCTTCCACATGCTCCAGTTGAACGCGGTCTGGCCACGCTGTTGATCGGCGGGCAAGGTGTTGAGATAGGCCGTCACCGCCGGCAAGTGGAAGGACTGCGGCTTGGCAAACTGGCTGTCGATCCATGCCTCATAGCCGGTTTGCGATACCGAGTCGATATCCGCCATGCGAGGACCGAATGTTGCCTGCGCCAGGAATCGCGAGGCTGCACCGGCCGACACCACCGTGGCCTTGGTGGAGGTGCAGACATTCACTGCGCCGCTGGTCACGGCGAAGCGCTGGATCGCCAGCGAGCGATTGACGATGCCGAAGGCGGGCAGCGAGTAGGTGAACGTGCCGCGCTCGCCATCTGTGAAATTGAATTCGAACGTGCCCGCGACCGAGATGTTCGACTGCGAAATCGGGCCGGTGATTTGCGAAAAGGCAATGCCGGTATTGACCTGATACAACGTGCCGGTGAAGCGGCGCGGATTGTTCGCGTCCTGCGTTCCCTGCGCGGTTATCCACGTTGCCGTGCGCTGTTCGTTGTAGCTATACCAGCCGGCAAAAACCAGACTGCCCTGATGCGAAATCTGCACGCCCCAGCCGGACGCGCTTTCGCCGCCCCACCAGTGGTCGGTGTAGTTGGTCAGGTTGCTGCGCGAGGTTACCGACTGCAGCGTACATGTCGGCACCTGATCGGCGGCAAAGAAATTCTGCGGTTCAAGACTGCTTTTGGTTTGAGTGACCGAGCCGATGGTGTAGGCCAGCGCCAATCGCGTTGCACTGCCTGAACCGCTGACCGTCAGCGAGCCGGTCCCGACTTTGCTGGGAGTGACGTTGGCCGGCCCGGTGATCTGCGACAACGGCGTCCCGCTGCCGGTCACCAGATCGCCGGCACAAACGTTGCCGGCAAAGGCGCAGTCAAGCGTGT
>JAEUNB010000099.1 GCA_016790625.1 Betaproteobacteria bacterium
ACTGCGCGTTTCGATTGCCCTTTGTCGCGATACATGAAAAACAAGCCGCTGAACAGGCTGACGACTACCAGTATGAGCAAGACCACCAGAACTATTTTCATGACGCTCTCATTGCCGGCTACGAATCATTTTTCCGATTGATTGTCTTTGTTGTGCCGCAAACAGTTTAACCTTTCTGCTCATTTCTGTTGATTGCATGGTTTCCGATTTCCGACAATTGAGATTCACGCCGGCGCCGCTGCCCAGCCTCGCCGCCTTGGTGCTTGTCGCGTTGACGCTCTACCTCGGGTACTGGCAGCAAGGACGGGCGACGGAGAAGCGCGCCCTGCAGGCCGACTTCGATTCACGTCGCGAACAGCTTCCAGTAACCATTGGCTCGACAACTCGTGCACCTAAGCTTCACTATCGGCGCGCCGTGGCGGAGGGGGTTTGGCATGCCGAGGGACAGATATTCGTAGACAATAAAGTTGAAGATGGCCGTGTGGGTTATCACGTTGTTGCCCCGTTAAAACTTGGTGATGGCAATAGCTATCTGTTGGTCAATCGCGGCTGGGTGTCTCGAACAGGCAGCTATCCGCAAACACCGGAAGTTGCTCTTCCAACCGGACGCGTCATAGTTCGCGGCACCCTGTCCGTGCCATCTTCCCGCTTTCTCGAGCTGTCGACGCAGACCGTCGCAAATCGAGTTTGGCAGAACCTGACTGTAGAGCGATATCGTGCGACAACGGGTTTGGACGTGTTGCCCTATGTACTCTTGGCCGATGAAGCCGAGGGGCCGTTAAAAAAAGTAATTGAACAACCTGATGCGAGAGTGGAAAAGCATGTTGAATACATGTTGACATGGTACTCGCTTGCGGTAACCGTAGTTATCATCTGGGTGGCTACCAATCTTCATCGCCGGGCGAAAACATCACTAACCTGACTACTGCAAGACAGCTCATGACCCAACGCACCAAGTTTCTTTTTTTGATTGCGATATTTACACTGCCGACGATTGCGTCGTTCGTCGTGTTTTATTTTTTCCCTCCTGACCGATCAAGCAATTACGGCGAACTTGTACGGCCGATTGTCACGTTGCCGGCCCTACCTCTTTCCCGTATGGACGGTCGCGCCGATGTCATCGCAGATGGTTTGCGCGGCAAGTGGCTAATCGTGACTCGAGATAGCGGGCTTTGCGAGGATGTATGCAGAAAGAAACTTTATGCAATGCGACAAGCGCGCCAAATACTGGGGCGCGAGCAGGACAGGTTGATAAGGGTGGTATTGGTGGATGACAACGTTGTTCCATCTGAGAAACTACAGGCCGAGTTCGAGGGGACGTTATGGTTATCGGCCAAGGCATTGACGTGGACATCGCTGATGCCGAATGACAAGGGCGATAGCAGCGGGCGCGCCTCGATATTTGCGGTCGACACTTTGGGCAATGTCTTTATGCGCTACTCGTCCGATCCCGACATCAAGAGAATGTCCAACGACTTGAAGCGCGTCCTGAAAGCTTCGCAAATAGGCTGAGTGCGGGAACATCGAAGATGAACATGAGTGGACTCGAGCGGGGCATAGTCGGCCTGATTACCCTGGCGGTAATTGTTGCTGTCGTGTTGTGGATTCGGCATGACCGCCAGCGATACTCGCGTACGATCGCGGCAACCACGATATTGACGTTCGTGCTGATTGTTCTTGGTGCGTTTGTGCGTTTGTCGGATGCCGGTCTCGGCTGTCCGGATTGGCCCGGTTGTTACGGCAACCTGACGCCAGCTCATTCCGCCGAGGAAATCCGCGCCGCAGAGGCAACCCAACCTGGCGGACCAGTCAGCCTTGCCAAGGCATGGAAAGAGATGATTCATCGCTATCTTGCGATGATTGTCGGTTCGCTGATTGCCGGGATCATGTTCAGTGCATGGTACAACCGTGTCCGATGGCAACAGTCGGCACTTCTGCCTGCGGTGATTGCAGCTGCTGTTATTTTTCAGGCGGCTTTGGGTGCTTGGACCGTGACGATGTTGCTGAAACCGGCAATCGTGACGTCACATTTGCTTGGCGGGGTCACGATTCTAGGTTTGTTGGTGTGGCTGCTTCAGCGGCAGCCGTCATCGGCAAAATGGTCGGGCAGTATAATGGCTCCGAGCGCGATTCGCTTCTGGGGCTGGGTCGCATTGATGGTTTTATTTGGCCAGATTGTTTTGGGAGGCTGGGTTAGTACTAACTACGCGGCCTTGGCTTGCGCAGATTTTCCAACCTGTCACTCATCGTGGCTGCCCCAGATGGATTTCGCCAATGCATTTCATGTCATCCGGCCTCTTGGTGTTGGGCCAAATGGCGAATTGCTGACGATTGAAGCGCTGCGGGCGATTCACTGGACGCACCGTGTCGGCGCATTGGTAACGGTATTGGTGGTTGGTGCCTTTGCGTTGCGTTTGCTCAAGATTGAGTCGGGGCGGAAAGCGGCCAAAATGCTGATTGCGCTGTTGGGCTTGCAAGTATTGCTGGGTGTTTCAAATGTGTGGTTCAGTTTGCCGTTGTTGCTGGCGGTCGCGCACAATGGCGTTGCAGCCCTGCTGTTTGCGTGGATGCTGCTGATTGATTTGAGGTTGGCCCGAGGCCACGGATAGTTTTATATGTCGGAACAAGCTATTTCCAACAGGCAGCCCAACATTCTGGTTCAATTCCTTGAATTGACCAAGCCACGGGTTAACGCTTTGATCGTGTTTACGGCGATCATCGGCATGATGCTGGCGTTTCCGGTTGGTGTGCCGTGGGATTTACCGTTGATGCTGACCGCGACTGTTGGCATTGCCTTGGTGGCGGGTGCGGCTGCGGCATTCAATTGCCTGGTCGAGCAGCAGATCGACCAGAAGATGGCCAGGACTCGTGCGCGGCCCACCGTGGCTGGCTCGATTTCAACCCTCCAGGTTTTGCTGCTGGCCGGCGTGGTCGGTGGCGCCGGGTTGATGGTGCTGTACCGTTACGTTAATCCGCTGACCATGTGGCTGACTTTGGGAACGTTTGTGGGCTACGCGGTTATTTATACCGTGATCCTGAAACCGGCCACGCCGCAGAATATTGTTATTGGCGGTGCGTCGGGCGCGATGCCTCCTGTGCTGGGCTGGGCGGCCATGACCGGAGTCGTGGATCCGCAAGCTCTGTTGCTGTTCCTGATAATTTTCGCCTGGACGCCACCGCATTTCTGGGCGCTCGCGCTTTATCGCAAGAACGAATACGCAAAGGCCGGTGTACCGATGTTGCCAGTGACGCATGGTGATGCATTTACCAAGCTGCATCTGTTGCTCTATACATTTTTGCTTGCTGCATCGACGTTATTACCGTTTGCAGTCGGTATGAGTGGCTGGATTTATCTTGTCACGGTCCTGTTGCTGAATGCGCGCTTTATTTTTTTCGCGCTCAAGCTTCACCGGCAATATTCCGATACTTTGGCGCGCAAGACATTCGGTTTTTCCATTTTGTACCTCTCAATACTCTTTGCCGCATTGTTGGTCGATCATTACGCGCCGCTGGTGTTGAAATGATCTACCCGCGTCATCTCTTTGCTGCGTTGTTCGCGGCGGTGCTGTTGGTTGCCTGCGAAAGCAAACCGGTCTTCAACTCGCTCGACATCACGGGCATTCAAGGCTATGGCAGTGACTTCCGTTTAACCGACCACACCGGCAAAGCGCGCACGATGGCGGACTTCCGCGGCAAGTCGGTGGTGATGTTTTTTGGCTTTACCCATTGTCCCGATGTGTGCCCGACCACACTGTCGGACATGCGCAAGGTGATGGAACTGCTCGGCCCCGATGCTGGGCGATTGCAGGTCCTGTTCATTACCGTAGATCCCAAACGTGATACACAGGATTTGCTTGCAAAGTATGTTCCGTCGTTCAATCCGACTTTCCTGGGGCTCCGTGGTGATCAGGCAGCTACGGATAAAGTGGCAAGTGACTTCAAAATCGTGCACCAGATCCAGGAAGGAAAGACACCGGAAAGCTATACCGTTGCGCATACCGCTGCATCACTGGTGTTCGATCCACAGGGTCGTTTGCGCCTGTTCATCAATTACGGCATGGAGCCTGGAAAAATTGCGGCGGATATTAAACTTCTCCTGAAAGGAACACCCTGATGTCGATTCAGCGTTTTCATGTTGGCCCGCGTCTGTCGGAAATGGCAATTCATAACAACACCATCTATCTCGCTGGTCAGGTCGCTGATGATCCTTCCCAGGACATTACTTCGCAGACCCGGCAGGTCCTGGCGTCGATCGACAAACTGC
>JAEUNB010000124.1 GCA_016790625.1 Betaproteobacteria bacterium
GTGGCGCGAACCACGTTGTAAGGATTGGTCGATCCGTGGCACTTGGCGGAAACATTGGTGATGCCCATCACTTCGAACACCGCACGCATCGCGCCGCCGGCCTTGATACCGTTACCTTCAGCTGCAGGCTGCATGAACACCTTGGTACCACCGTGCTTGCCGATCACTTCATGATGCAGGGTGCCATTCTTCAGCGGGATCTTTACCAGTTTGCGGCGGGCCATTTCCATGGCTTTTTGCACGGCTACCGGCACTTCGCGTGACTTGCCCTTGCCCATGCCGATGGAACCATCGCCATCACCAACCACGGTCAATGCTGCGAAACCCAGGATACGACCACCCTTCACCACTTTGGTGACACGGTTTACCGAGATCATTTTCTCGCGCAGGCCATCGCCCTTGTCTTCTTGCTGATCGTTTCTTGCCATTTGTCGAATCCTTAATTAGAACGTGAGGCCGGCTTCACGTGCCGCTTCGGCCAACGCTTTGACGCGACCGTGATAGGCAAAACCCGAACGGTCAAATGCAACATTGGTGACACCCGCAGCCTTGGCGCGTTCAGCGATGCGCTTGCCGACGACCGCAGCAGCCTCTTTATTGCTGCCGCTCTTGACCTGGCCACGCACTTCCTTTTCAGCCGTCGAGGCCGCCGCCAAAACCTTCGATCCGGTAGCGTCGATAATCTGCGCGTAGATGTGCGTATTGGTACGATGCACAGTCATGCGAACTGCCTTCAGGCGCGCGATAGTGGCGCGGGTTTTCGCGGCACGGCGCAGGCGGGAAATATTTTTGTCGATCATGATGGCCTCGCTTACTTCTTCTTCGTTTCTTTGAGGGTGATCTTCTCGTCGGCATAACGAACACCCTTGCCCTTATAGGGCTCAGGCGGACGATAACCGCGGACGATGGCGGCGACTTGGCCAACCTTCTGCTTGTCCACACCCTTGATAAGAATTTCGGTAGGCACCGGAGTTTCGCACTTCACACCCTCAGGCATCGCATGCACGATGGGGTGAGAAAAACCAAGCGCCAGATTCAGATTGGCACCTTGCGCCTGCGCCTTGTAGCCCACGCCGACCAAGGTCAATTTGCGCTCAAAACCTTTTTCAACACCGGTAACCATATTGGCAACCAGCGCGCGCATGGTGCCGGACATGGCATTTGCCTGCTGGCTGTCATTCGCCGCTTCGAACACCAGCTTGTCACCATCTTTCTTGACGATGACATCGCTGGATGAAGCCTGCTTCAAGGTGCCCAACGGACCCTTGACGGTGATTTCATTCGCCGCCAGAGTGATTTCCACTTTGGCTGGAACGGTGATAGGAAGCTTGCCTACGCGTGACATGAAATTCGCTCCTTACACCACGATGCAGAGCACTTCGCCACCGACACCGGTAGCGCGCGCTTTGCGATCGGTCATCACGCCCTGAGATGTGGACACAATTGCCACACCCAGACCGTTCATGACGGGTTTGATATCCTCACGGCCGCGGTACACGCGCAAACCAGGGCGCGAAATGCGCTCGATCTTTTCGATCACCGGCTTGCCAGCGTAGTACTTGAGGCTGACATTCAGTTCGTTTTTGCCTTCGATGGTACGGACGGCGAAGTCTTCAATGTAGCCTTCGTCCTTCAGCACCTTGGCAATGGCCGACTTCACCTTGGAAGCGGGCATCGTCACATCGACTTTTTCCGATTGCTGCGCATTACGAATGCGAGTCAGCATATCGGCGATCGGATCACTCATGCTCATTATTTGTCTCCGTTCGCTTTCCGGTTACCAGCTTGCTTTCACCATGCCCGGCACTTCGCCGCGCATAGCGATTTCACGCAATTTGTTACGACCCAGACCAAACTTGCTGTACACGCCACGCGGACGGCCAGTAATCGCACAGCGATTACGTAGACGCGTCGGATTAGCGTTACGCGGAAGAGCCTGCAACTTCAGGCGAGCCTGATAGCGATCTTCTTCCGGGATGCTTTGGTCGTTGATGGTTTTCAGGAGCTCTGCACGCTTGGCGGCGAATTTCTTCACCAGCTTTTCGCGCTTGTCCTGACGATTGATGAGAGCGAGTTTTGCCATGTCGCTTAGCCTCGGAACGGGAATTTGAACGCGGCCAGCAAAGCCTTGGCTTCGGCGTCCGTCTTCGCGGTGGTGGTAATCGAGATATTCATGCCGCGGATTGCGTCAATCTTGTCGTACTCGATTTCCGGGAAAATGATCTGCTCTTTGACGCCCATGTTGTAGTTACCGCGACCATCAAACGAGCGGCCGGAGATACCACGAAAATCGCGCACACGCGGCAGAGACACTGTGATCAGACGATCCAGGAATTCATACATGCGATCAGAACGCAGCGTCACCATGCAGCCAATCGGGTAGCCGTCGCGAATCTTGAAGCCGGCAATCGACTTCTTCGACAGCGTCACCACGGGCTTCTGGCCGGCAATCTTTTGCATGTCGCCAACAGCGTGCTCCATGATTTTCTTGTCGGCCACAGCTTCGCCAACACCCATATTCAGGGTGATCTTGGTGATGCGCGGCACTTCCATCGAGGACTTGTAACCGAACTGCTTCATCAGCGCCGGCGCCACGACTTCTTTGTAATGTGTATGCAGTCGAGTCATGTTTACCCCTTACGCGTCCACGACTTCGCCATTGGAACGGAACACGCGCACTTTGCGCTTGTCGTCCAGAATCTTGTAACCGACGCGATCAGCCTTGCTGGTGGCGGGGTTGAAGATAGCGATATTGGAAACGTGGATCGACATTTCCTTTTCGACGATTCCGCCGGTAGTACCCTTCATCGGGTTCGGCTTGGTGTGCTTTTTGACGCGATTGATGCCCTCGACCACCGCGCGATCAGACTCGGTGACCATGCGCAATACCGTGCCGCGCTTGCCCTTATCCTTGCCGGTGAGAACGACGACCTGGTCGCCTTTGCGAATCTTACTCATCTCGATCGCTCCTTACAGTACTTCCGGCGCCAACGACACGATCTTCATGAACTTCTCATTACGCAATTCACGCGTAACCGGTCCAAAGATGCGGGTGCCGATCGGCTCCAGCTTCGCATTCAACAGCACGGCGGCATTGCCGTCGAACCGGATCAGCGAACCATCGTTGCGGCGCACGCCCTTGGCGGTGCGAACCACCACAGCGTTATAAACTTCGCCCTTTTTTACGCGGCCACGTGGCTGCGCAGACTTGATACTGACCTTGATGACATCACCGATGCCGGCATAGCGCCGCTTGGAGCCGCCGAGCACCTTGATACACATCACCGACCGCGCGCCGGTGTTATCGGCGACGTCGAGAATCGACTGCATCTGAATCATTTTTTATCTCCAACTTGTGCCGCGACCACCAATGTGGAAACAGCCAGTCTTGGATCCGTCTTATGTCGATCATCTCCAAGAAGGAAACAATCAACAGGTTAGAAAACTTCTTTTTGTCTGAGCGCTTAACTTCGGCTTCGGCTGACACTCGGACGATGCGCTTAGCGATGTTTTGCTTAACGTTTAGCAGACTTTCAGCCAACGAAGCCATGGCTGAAGCAGCAAAGACTGCGATTTTAAACCGATCTCGGCAAATCGCGCAAGGGTTATCTTTGATTATTCAGGGAATTATTGTTGGCTGGACAACATGCGGCCAAGAGCAGCAGAGCTTGTACCTTGACAGAACCTCAGGCACCAACAACAAAATTCATTATTTTTCAATGACTTAATATGTTTCTAGTTGCTTGCGTGGTGCCGGGTTAGACCGCCATCATCCCGCCATCAACCGACAGAATATGGCCGGTTACATAGCTGGCTGCATCGGACGCGAGGAAAATCGCCGGCCCCATCAAGTCTTCGTCGCCGCCCAACCGCCCCATCGGCGTCATGCCGGTGATCTGCTTATCAATAAGCTTGAGCACACCAGCGCTCATTTTCGAGGGAAAGAATCCGGGGGCCAGTGCGTTGACGCGGATGTTGTATTTGGCCCATTCGGCGGCCAGCGCCTTGGTGAAATTGATCAGGCCGCCCTTGCTGGCGTTATAAGCCACCGTCTGCATTGCGCCCATTTGTCCGCGAAAACCGGCAATCGAGGCAACACTGATGACGGCGCCCGATTTATTCGGAATCATGCTTTTTGCGCCCACCTGCTGCGAAACCAGAAAAGCACCGGTCAGATTGGTATTCAGAACCTTGTTCCACGCTTCGAGCGGATACTCTTCCGCCGGGGCGCCCCAAGAGGCACCTGCGTTGTTCATCAGGATGTCGATGCGGCCGTAACGCGCCAGCACGGCGTCGACCATAGGTGCAATCGTCTCAGGCTTGGACAAATCGCTGGGCGCGACAAATACTTCATAGCCTTTGTCGCTCAACTCCTTACGCGCGAACTCCAGTTCGTCGGCTTTACGGGCAGTGAGCGCCAACTTGGCGCCCATGCTGCCGTAGCCATGCGCGATTTGCAGACCCAAGCCGCGTGAACCGCCAGTAATCAGGGCGACTTTGCCGGTCAGGTCGAATAGTTTTTGTGCGCTCATCATCATCTCCTCGAAAATAGCGGGAGATTTTGACACGCCGCGACCGCCATATAAATACAACGGTGATCGCTGTTCTCCAGCGATCAACCTCTGCGCTCAGGTTTTGGGCGCTGCCTTTTCCAGTTCCGCCACGCGATCCTGCAGGAACTTCAGATAGTCGGCTTCCTTGCCGCCCTTTTCCTGGATTTTCTTCAACGCCAGAATTTGCGCGGTGCGCAGCGCATCATCAGCCGGCACCTTCACGTCCGGCTCCACACCGACACCCTCCCAGTTAGTATTGGTAATCGGATTGATGGCGCGGCCATCCGGCACGAACATGCTGAAATTCGCAGTCAATCGACGCATGCCGCCCGGATGCGCGCCGCCGCCCGTCGTTTCGCCGACAATCGTGCCGCGCTTCAGGTTCTTCAGGTTATAGCTGAACTCTTCGGCACCAGAGAACGTGCGCTTCGCCGTCAACACATAGACCGGTTTGGTCTGACCAAAACGTTTGCCCGGCACCCAATCCTGGGTCCAGAACTGCGTCGTGCGGTTGCCTTCGCGTTTATAGAAGCTGTTCAGGTGGGTACGCTCGTCGAAAAGGTAGCTGGTCATGAGCGCCACTGTCGCCGGGTCACCACCGCCATTACGCCGCAGATCCACAATCAACGCATCGGTATTGGCCATCAGCGTCATCGCTGCAGCAATCGCTTCACCGGCCAGCTCGGCGGATTCAAATCCACGCAACTCGATGTAACCGACATTCAGTGGCAGGCGCTCGACTTTTTCCACGCCGAAATTACGCTGCGCCGCTTGCTGGCGATATTCCGCCAATTCTGCTGCACTCGGTTCGTTGCGCACGCGTTCGGGAATCGGCCGCGCGCTGTAGCGCACGCGAATGTGCTTGTCTTTGGTGACACCCTGAATATCGGTCGTCAACTGCTCGGCAAATTTTTGCGTATCGGTGAAAGCGTCGTAGTTCTTTGCTTGCAGATTGCGGTTAAGCGCCACCTCAACCTGTTTGGCCACATCGGGGAAAACGTAGCGCTCATTGAGCTCGCGAATCGCGCTTTCGACGACCTGCTTCTTGCCCGCAGCATCAATCGGAGCCGTCGGGCCGGCGGGTTGAGCCAGTGGGAGTGGCGATGAAACCAGCATCGCAAAGCTAAGAAACGCGGGGCGCATCATGTTCATTGCTTGTTCCTCATTAGATTGGTCAGACGGCACGGACAACATTCGTCGGCGCCGTCCTCGGCAGACGGCATATTATTGCCCGGAATGAAATGCGCTTTTCCTCGTTTTATCTTGCAAATATGTATCAGTACAGAGATTATCTCGGTAATGGACAAGATTGACCACGCTATCGTCGGCTTGCTGCAACGTGACGGCCGCCTCACCTATCGGGAACTGGGCGAGCAGGTGCAGTTGAGCGCCAATGCGGTCGCCGAACGCGTCAAGCGTCTGCTCGCCAGCGGCGTCATTCGTCACGTCAAGGCAGTGGTCAATCCGCAGGCATTGGGACGGCATCTCGAAGCGCAGATCGACATCAAGTTGCGTCCCGACACCAGCGCAGCATCATTCGAGAAAGCGATTCGCGGTTTCCCACAGGTGGTTAGCGCCATGCTGGTCACCGGTTCGTTTGACTATATGGTGCGGGTCGCCTGCACCGATCGCGATGATCTGGTGCGCATTACCGAGACGCTACGAGAAAAAGCTGGTGTGCATGAAACCTACAGCCGCGTCATCCTGCGTGAGCTAGCCGTCGATTCCGTCTGATCGCCCAGCTTATTCGCTAAGGGAACCAATCGACGTTTTTTGAAACAGAGTAATATGAATTTGCCTGTTCACTAACCGTTGAAAGGAGCGCCCATGAAACTGATCACTACTCTAGCTCTCGCCGCTTGCGTGGCCACCACAGCACAAGCTGAGGTAACGGTGAAATTCAGCCAGCCGGAAAATTACGCCGATATGCCATTCAGCCAGGATGGCAAGGACCGTGTGATGAATGATCTGAAACGCCATTTCGACAAGCTGGGCGCCAAGCTGCCGGCGGGCCAGGATCTCAAGGTCGAGGTACTGGATGTCGATCTGGCCGGGCGACTTGAAATGTCCGCACGCGCGTCCACCGATTTCCGCATCCTGCGCGGCAACTCCGACTGGCCCATGATCAAGCTGCGTTACTCCGTGGAATCGAACGGCAAAGTATTGACGAGCGGGGAATCGCGCATTTCCGATATGAGCTATCTGCAGCAGATCAACTCGTACTCGGCCAATGAGTCGCTGCGCTATGAAAAGCTGATGCTGGATCGCTGGTTCAAGAATACCATCGCCGCCAGCGGTTCCTAGCCCGCATAATCAACACAAACCCCAGCATTGGGGCGGATTTCCGGCCAAAAATGGCTTGAAAACCGCTCCAATTCTGGGGTTTAGTTATTTGGCGGATGCAATATCCGCTGGAAATTTCATCGTGATCTTGCGCGTCTGATCGTCGATTCCCCACGCCGTCCAGCGTCAATTCCCTGCACTTCATCCCCGCTCCGCATGCAAATCGGCGGCGTTTCGGTGCCTTCACCCGCCGTTTTCGCCATTTCGTCGCAATCCGTTTGAGCGCGAATGGGCTCCTAAATAAAGTGACGCCATCAACAACGCAACACCAAACGCAGTACCAACGTCACATCAACCAAGGAGAGAAAAATGAACGCTGTATATCGCCAACCCAGTAACAAAGATAACGTCGCAACCGCTGCTGTATTGACCGCATCTTTCGTCACCATCGTCAGCATCATGTTCAACAGCACCGACGCGCGCGCCGAAACGGAAACCGTTTACAAAATGGACCCGATCGTCGTCACCGCGCAACGCGAAAAAGTCGAATTGATGGAAACCATCGTTGTCACCGCATCGCGCGATGCACGTGTCCTGGTTGCCTTGAAGTAAGCCGGTTTTTTGCAGCAACAACAAGCAATCGCAACAAACCGATCAAAGGCAAACAGGAGCGTCACCGATGGAACAACATACTCAAGTAGCGAAAGGCTTGAAGGCATGAAACTCTAGCACTGGTGGAGTTTTCAGGCCGAAAAGCCTCCGCGAGCCGCACCAGTACTAGAGTTTTACCTTCAGCAAAAACAAAACGGCGTACCGAGGTACGCCGTTTTGTTTTGTTCTTTTCC
Source organism: Betaproteobacteria bacterium (assembly GCA_016790625.1). Classification (GTDB taxonomy): domain Bacteria; phylum Pseudomonadota; class Gammaproteobacteria; order Burkholderiales; family Usitatibacteraceae; genus UKL13-2. The sequence continues at coordinate 7,682 of JAEUNB010000124.1, forward strand.
GACGAGCTATTTCTTGTCGCCAATGTGCTTATTGAAGAACTCCAGCATCTTCGAATACATGTCGACACGATTTTCCAGCTTGGCAAAGCCGTGCCCCTCTTCCGATTTCACCATCCACTCCGGATTCTTGCCAACCTTCTGCATCGCTTCGCGCATTTTCTCCGCTTGCTCCAGCGGGGTACGACGATCGGCCTCGCCTGAAATAATGAACAGCGGTGCCTTGATCTTGTCGGCGTGGAATGCCGGCGAAATCGAGCGCAGGTGATCGGGTTCCTTCTCGGGATCGCCCGCCATCAAACTCCAGAAATGTACCGCGCGTTTGCTGGCAGAAAAATCTGTTCGCGTCGACGTCAATTGCAACTGAATATCCGACATCACTAGCGCACCCGCGCCACAAGCATATTTGTCAGGCGTTTTCGCCAGCCCCCACAGCGTGGCATAGCCGCCGTAGCTGGCGCCATACAAACATACGCGCTTGTCATCGACCACGCCCTGCTTGATCAGATAATCAACGCCGTCTTCGATGTCTTCCTGCATCGCGAGACCCATCTGCCGGATGCCTGCGGTATAAAGCTTGTGCCCGAAACCGGGTGTCATGCGGAAATTGGTCAGCAATACAGCGTAACCGTAATGCGCCAGAAACTGCGCTTCCATTGGCCCCCACATATCGAGATGCCAGCGATCGGCGCGAACGTGTGGGCCGCCGTGAATATTCACCACCAGCGGCAGCTTCTTGCCTTCGTGACCTTTTGGCAGAAACAGATACGCAGGAATTTCCAGCCCATCGCGCGCCTTGAACCGCAACGGCTTCATTTCCACCAAATCCTGCTCTTTCAGCCACGGACGCGAGGCCAGCATGTACTCCAGTTTCTTGGTGGTCTGGTCGAACAAATAGTAGGTACTCGACTGGCGATCAGAATAAGCGCGCACGATCATGCGGCCGCTCTGGCCGGGAATCGCATATGCAAGGTGAAAGCCCGGCATGGCACTGGCGAATTCGTTCGCCAGTTTTTCCCATTCGGCATCCAGCCATTTCACGCCCGGCTTATCTGCCTCATAGCGAATCCCCACCAGCTTTTTGGTCTTGGGATCAAAAATCAGATTGTTGGCATCGGCACCCACGCCGCGCACGCTCACACCAACATCGACGTCCGGATGCTCGAACACCAGATCCTTCGGCTTTTTCGTTTCCGGATCGTAGGTATAAATCGCATACTTGTCGCGACCGATATTGGAGATGACGTAGAAGGTGCCGTCATAACCAAAACTCAGCGGCAAAAAATTCTTGGCGAAAAGACGTGCGCCACCAATGCGCTCCCATTTCGCCTCGCCATCCTTGCGGTACCAGACATAAGTACCGTTATCGGCGGTGCCGGAAATGGCGGCACGTGGCACGCCAGTGCGATCAAGAATCCACTGCGACACCCCACCGGGATTTTCATACGTCAGCAGCGTCTTGCGACCGTTGCGCGTGTTGAGCCGGTACACATCAGACTGTCCCGTGCTGCGTTCATTGGTCGCGACGATGATTTCATCCGGCGCATCAGGTGCATTGCCGACATAGTTCATCAAGCGCGCCACCAGGTTGCCGGCGCCCGCCTGCTGTCCGAGTGTCGGTGCCAATACCCGGAACTCCTTGCCGTCGCGATCGACCGCAAACCAGCCACCACCGGTACGAGCGTCCGACGCCGAGGGCTCGTTGATGTTGCCGAGCGTAAATACCAGCCTATTGTTGCTCACCCAATGAAAATCGACGATGTCGAAGCGCTGTTCGCTGGTCAGCCCGAACGGCTTGCGTTCCTTGATGTTCATCACCACG
>JAEUNB010000139.1 GCA_016790625.1 Betaproteobacteria bacterium
ATGGCAAAGCTAGTCATTGAATTGGATGGAAGCCAGCACCAGCGAGATGATGCATTGTCGTATGACACTTCCCGCACGGCTTATCTTGAATCAATCGGCATACAGGTACTGCGTTTCGACAATCTTCAAGTGCTGAATGAAATCGAAGGAGTGCTTGAAGTAATTCTTCAATCCATTGACCACCGAAAATCCCACCCCACCTCCCTTTAGAAAAGGGAGGAGATAGAAAATGACCCAAACCCTGCTAGAAGTCGACGGCCCCATCGGCATCGTCACCCTCAACAATCCCGAACGCCACAACGCGTTCGACGATGTGCTGATCGCGCAATTGACTGCGATTTTCAAGTCGCTGGACGCCAACAAGGATGTGCGCGTTGTCATCCTGTCCTCGGTAGGAAAATCATTTTCCGCCGGTGCCGACCTGAACTGGATGAAGCGCATGGCCGCCTATTCGCAGGACGAGAATTTCCGCGATGCGATGGGCCTGGCCGAACTCATGCGCACGTTGCACGGACTCAGCAAACCGACCATCGCCCGCGTGCAGGGCGCGGCCTTCGGCGGCGGCGTGGGGCTGGTGGCGTGCTGCGACATGGCCGTGGGCACGCAGGCCACGACGTTCAGTCTGTCGGAAGCAAAGATTGGCTTGATTCCGGCAGTGATTTCACCTTACGTGATTGCGGCCATCGGCGAACGTGCTGCGCACCGCTACTTTCTGACTGCGGAGCGGTTCGATGCAGCTGAGGCCTATCGGCTCGGCTTGCTGCACGAACTCGCGCAGGGCGACGAGGAAATGGACGACAAGATCAACGATCTGGTCACCGCCCTGCTCGCCTGCAGCCCGAATGCGGTCTGCGAAGGCAAGAGCCTCATCGCCGCCGTCGCCAACCGGCCGATCGGCAATGAGTTGGTGATCGATACCGCGCAGCGCATTGCCCGCGTGCGCGCCAGCGAAGAAGGCCGCGAAGGCGTGACCGCCTTCCTCGAAAAACGCAAGGCCCGCTGGGTCGTGGATGGAGAGAGTTAGATGGACAACAGGTTGATTTTGTATCCGCTGCTGGCGATGTTTGTGCTGATATGCATCGTCGCCGCAACGATGTTCAATCGGCGTATCAGCTTCTATAAAAAGAATCGGGTGCACCCGCAAAAGACGGCAACCTCGGCCGAGATGCTCGCCGTCATGCCCGATTCGCGCGCACCGGACAATTTCCGCAACCTGTTCGAGTTGCCGGTGATGTTTTACGTCGCCTGCCTGACGATCTATGTGACCGCCAACATCTGTCTGCCGCACCTGATTCTCGCCTGGTGTTACGTAGCGGCACGCTACACACACAGCTTTATTCACTGCACCAGCAATAACGTGATGCGCCGCTTCTACGCCTTCGCTACCAGTTGCTTTCTGCTGCTCTGCATGTGGCTGATGCTGGCTTATCAATTGATCACGGCCTAACGAAACCATGTTCAACAAAATTCTGATTGCCAACCGCGGGGACAACAAGGCGCAAAGCGCCGCCGTTGCGGCGAAGGCTAACCGCGCGCAGCGCGCGTTAAGCTCGCGTAAGCGAGCGGCCGAAGTCACATTGCCTGCACTGACAAAATCCCATGTTTAATAAAATTCTCATTGCCAATAGAGGCGAAATTGCCTGCAGAATAATCCGCACCTGCAAGCGCATGGGCATTCGCACCGTCGCGGTGTACTCGGACGCAGACCGTCATGCCCAGCATGTAATCCAGGCCGATGAAGCCTTCCATCTCGGCGGCCCACGCCCGGTGGACTCCTACCTCAAGGCCGATGTCATCATCGACATCGCCAAACGCAGCGGTGCCGAAGCGGTACATCCGGGCTACGGTTTCCTGTCCGAGAACGAGCATTTCGCCGCTGCCTGCGAGAAAGCCGGCATCGCGTTCATCGGTCCGACAGCTGACTCGATCGAGAAGATGGGTTCCAAGAGTGCCGCCAAGGCGTTGATGGAAAAAGCCGGCGTGCCGGTGGTGCCGGGCTATCACGGTGACAATCAGGACCCGGCGTTTCTCGCCGAGCAATCGAAGAAGGTCGGCTATCCCCAACTCATCAAAGCCGTCGCCGGCGGCGGTGGCAAGGGCATGCGGCTGGTCGAGAAAGCTGCTGACTTCATGGCCCAGCTGGAAGCCGCCAAACGCGAATCGAAGAATGCGTTCGGCGATGACGCGGTGCTGATCGAGCGCTATGTGCTCGGGCCGCATCACATCGAATTTCAGGTATTCGGCGATACGCATGGCAATGCCGTCCACCTGTTCGAGCGCGAATGCTCGATCCAGCGCCGTCACCAGAAAGTGCTGGAAGAAACGCCCTCGCCTTTCATTGATTCCGCCGATGACGACATGCGCGAACAGATGGGCGCGGCTGCCGTGGCAGCCGCGAAAGCAATCTCCTATCGCGGCGCCGGTACGATCGAATTCATCGTCGGCAGTGATCGCCAGTTCTTCTTCATGGAGATGAACACGCGCCTGCAGGTGGAGCACCCGATCACCGAGATGATCACCGGCGAGGATCTGGTCGAATGGCAGCTGATGGTCGCAGCCGGCGAGCCGCTGCCGTTGACGCAGAACGAAATCCTCACCGGCGGACACGCTATCGAAGTGCGCGTCTGCGCCGAAGACCCGGCCAACGATTTCCTGCCCGAAACCGGACACATGGCCTTATTTGCCACGCCGACGCTGGATGACGAAGGCGATGTGCGGCTGGATACCGGCGTGGTCACCGGCGACACCATCAGCGTCTATTACGACCCGATGATTGCCAAGCTGATCACCTGGGGTGGTGACCGCGCGGAAGCGGTGCGTCGCATGCAATCTGCGTTAGGCGAAACCGAAGTGCTGGGCGTCAAAACCAATCTCGAATTCCTGCAGCAGCTGGTTCGGCATCCCGCCTTCTTGGCCGGCGACACCGATACATCATTTATCGCCAAGCATCGCGATGCCTTGATGGCCAAACCGGTGCTCGACGACCTCACGCTGGCCGCCGCCTGCGCGCGCATCCTGCAGGATGAAGCGAAGCGCATCGGCAGCGACCCGTGGTCGCAGAACAATGGGTGGCGCGTGAACGGTTTTGCCAGCCGGCTGATCGAATTCAAGTTGGCCGGACTGGAAGAGCCGATCGAATGTCACGTCGAAACCGACGGTGGCGCGCGCTATTTTTCGCATGCAGGTAAACGCACAGCTTTCTCATGGGGATTGAGCGAAGACGGCGCGCTGAAGATCGAACTGGGCAGCGCCAAATCGGCCACGCACGTTCTGCGCGCCGGCGACGAACTGACCGTCATCACGCCTGCTGGCCGCCATTCGCTGACGATCTTCGATCCGTTCCACTTCGAGCAGGAAGACACCGGCGCTGCAGGCCGCTTAACCGCGATGATGCCGGGCCGCGTGGTCAAGGTCATGGCCAAGGCCGGCGACACCGTGAAGAAAGGTCAGCCGCTGATCATCATGGAGGCGATGAAGATGGAACACACCATCGTCAGCCCCAAGGATGGTGTGGTGGACGAGGTGAGGTTTGCCGAAAATGATCTGGTTCCGGCGGATGCGGTGCTGTTTGCGTTTGCAGAGTAAATCGCCCGGCACCACCGCCCATCGGTCATGCAATGAGCGAACGAATTTCTCGCTCTGATTCGGACGGCGGCACGGCAAGCGGCCTGCAGCGCGTCGACCGTCTTCATGGCGCGGCGCTAGGCACGGTTGGACTGTTAATCACGCTGGCACTCGGCGGCGCGGTTATGTTCGGCATCCGTTTTCTGCTTACGCTAGGCCCCAGCGGTGGCGAAGTCGAACAACGGGTATTGGTTTATCTGTGGCGCTTTGCATACGGCATGTGGCTGATTGTTCCTCTAGCCATTACCGGGGCGATGCTCGGCTACGACAGGATGCTTTTGTTTTTCAGCTACTTCTGGTTTACAGCTGAGCCGAAACGGCGTGCATTGAGCATTGTGCTCTGGACGGCGCTCGCGGTGGTTTGCAAAATCACTGAGCTTCTGGTGTCCCGAATTTTCTGATCTCACGCTATATCGTTTGCCCTGAATTCCACTGCCGTACCCGCGAAAGCGGGTACCTCAAACTCTTGTGTCAAAGCTATAGCTAGAGGTACCCGCTTTCGCGGGTACGACATGAATAAAAAACGCCGCACTTTCGTGCGGCGTTTTTGTTTACAGCCAGCTATTCAATCAATAGCGGCTATACGACGGCACCGGCGAACGATGCACCGGACGCACATCGACATTCACCTGGATGGTGCGGCCAGGATCGTAGGAAGTACGCGTGGTGTATTCGCGGCCGTTGTAGCTGTAGCGCACGTCGTAGCCGCGGATTTCGTCGCGATAGTCGTTCACCACATTGCAACGCTGCACATCACGCGTTACCGGCACGCGTTCGACTTCATACGCTGAGCGGCGATAGCCACTGTCGTAGCTTGAGTAACGGTCATAGCCACCGCTGTTGCGCTCGATATCGTTGCCGACCAGGCCGCCGATGATGGCGCCTGCTGCCGTGCCACGATCACGACCGCCGGAGCTGTTGCCGAATTGATGGCCAATGACGCCACCGACAATCGCGCCCAACACTGCGCCGGCACCGCTGTTCTGGCGTTCGACATAGCGCGGCTCGCTCACGTACTCGGCACGCGCCGGCACACGGCGTTGTTCATAGGCGGTCACCTGTTCGGTGTAGCAATCGCGGCGCGGCGTGGCAACACGTTCGTAAATCGGCGTCGCGGAGATGACGGTTGCGGTATCGCCGTAGTCGGCCGCAGAGGCAACGCCCGCACCCAAAGTCAGCGTGGAGAGAACGGCAACGGTCAACATCTTTTTCATTTGATTGCTCCTTGATATCAGTACATAGGCGTGGCGCCTAATTTGTTTGCCACGTGCCCGGATAACGCCTGCCGGACATACGTGGTTGACCCTAGCGGCCGTGCAAAGTTGCTGATTTGTAACGGGTTGTGTGAGGAACTTCACACGCCCGGCCAACTGTCGCTCTGCAGACAACATGGCGGCGGCGTTTGCGTTTCAATGGTAGAAGGCAAAGGCTTCTGTAGCCGCGAGGCATATGCCCCGAAATCAAGCATTGGCGCGCCTCTCCGGGCATATGCCTTGGAAACGCGCATGGATATTGGCTTTCCGGGCAGGGGCCTTGCGAAAAGCAGAACGCCGACGAATCTATAATGTGAGACAGATCACATCCTGCACGCTTTGCCGGATACCGCGCCGGCCCGATAACCGAGGAGAAACACCATGTCCGCCGTACTCAAACCCCAGTCCGCCACCCCGCCCACCGTCAAGCTGCTGATCAATGGTCAGTTCGTTGAATCGAAAACGCAGAACTGGAAGGACGTGGTCAATCCCGCCACGCAGGAAGTGCTGGCGCGCGTGCCGTTTGCCACTCAGGATGAACTGAATGCAGCAGTCGCTTCGGCAGCCGAAGCCTTCAAGACCTGGCGCAATACGCCCATCGGTGCGCGCGCGCGGGTCTTCCTCAAACTGCAGGAACTGATTCGCCGCGACATGAAAAAGCTGGCCGCGTGCCTGACGGCCGAACAGGGCAAGACACTGCCGGACGCGGAAGGCGATGTATTCCGTGGCCTCGAAGTGGTCGAGCATGCCTGCTCCATCGGTACGCTCTCGCTTGGTGAGATCGCCGAGAATGTCGCCGGTGGCGTGGACACCTACTTCATCCGTCAGCCGATCGGCGTCTGTGCAGGCATCACGCCCTTCAATTTCCCGGCAATGATTCCGCTGTGGATGTTCCCGATGGCAATCGCCTGCGGCAACACTTTCGTGCTGAAGCCTTCCGAACAAGACCCGATGACGCCAATGCTGCTCGCCGAACTCGCCATCGAAGCCGGTGTGCCGCCCGGTGTGCTGAACATCGTGCATGGCGGCAAGGAAGCGGTGGACCTGCTCTGCACACACCCGGACATCAAGGCGGTGTCGTTTGTTGGTTCCACCCACGTTGGCGAGCATGTGTACAAACTTTCTTCCGAACACGGCAAACGCGCGCAGTGCATGATGGGTGCCAAGAACCACGCCGTGGTGATGCCGGATGCGAACAAGGAACACTCGCTGAATGCACTGGTTGGCGCGGGCTTCGGCGCGGCCGGTCAGCGCTGCATGGCAACCTCCGTTGCGGTGCTGGTGGGAGAAGCCAACAAATGGATTCCCGATATCGTCGCCAAGGCCAAGACGCTGAAAGTCAGCGGCGGCACGGTTGCCGGCGCGGACCTGGGGCCGGTGGTGTCGAAGAATGCGCGTGCGCGCATCGAAGGCTTGATCCAGAAAGGCATTGATGAAGGCTGCAAGCTGGAACTCGATGGCCGCAACCCGAAGATCGATGGCTATCCGGATGGAAATTTCGTCGCGCCGACCATCTTCTCCGGCGTGAAGCCGCACCACACCGTGTACAAGGAAGAGATTTTCGGCCCGGTGCTGATCATCGTCTCGGTCGACACGCTCGACGAGGCCATCGCCATCACCAACGCAAATCCTTTCGGCAACGGCACCGGCATCTTCACGCAATCGGGCGCCGTGGCACGCAAGTTCGAGAACGAGATCGACGTTGGCCAGGTCGGCATCAACGTACCGATCCCGGTGCCGGTTCCCTACTTCAGCTTTACCGGCTCGCGCGGCTCCAAGCTGGGTGACCTCGGCCCGTACGGCAAACAGGTGATCCAGTTTTACACGCAGGTGAAGACGGTGACGGCGCGGTGGTTTGATGATGCCGCGGTCAGTACGGGTGTGAATACGACGATCAGCTTGAAATAACGGCGGCCCTCATGACAACTGGCAAACTTCCCGGCATTAATTTTTCTCGCGCTGATCGTATTGTTTTGAGCGTGGTGGCACCCTTGGTTTGGATCATGGTGGGTGTCGATGCCATTTTCGCGTTGCAAGGCGGACGCTACGCTTCCGCTGTGGCCGATGTTGGCCTGCTGATGATGACGTTCTGCGCCATGATCGGACCGCATATGTGGAAGTTGGTTGATCCTCAAAATGACGGCGCGCTCGGCAAGGTGGTGTCGATGGTGACGCTGCTGGGCTTCTTGATGTTGTGCACGGGGCTGGTTGCTCGGATGTTGAGCTAAATACGACGATCTGCCTAAATTACCAAAATGATCCAAGACAAAAATGCGGCGAAGATTTTGCTAGACGCTGCGCTTGCGGCTTCCCGCGAACTGAACAATTGCCTGCTAGATATTCAGCAGAACTGTAACGAGGATGAGTTCACAAAAAGCAAAAGGGCAATCGGTCAATGCATGGGTGAAATGTATGACGAGCTGATTCGCCCGGTGTTAGAGACGCATCCTGACCTGACGCCGATTGGGCTGAAGACATAAATATTTTGGAGGCAACTGAATGAAAATAGGTTTCATCGGCCTAGGCCACATGGGCAACCCCATGGCCCGCAATTTGTTGAAACACGGCCACACGCTGAAAGTGTTCGACGTAGTGCCTGACCTGGTGAAGAAGCTCACCGACCTTGGTGCCGCAGCGGCCTCTTCCCCCGCCGCCTGCTCGCAAGGTGTGGACGCGGTCGTCACCATGCTGCCATCGTCACCGCACGTGCGTTCGGTCTATACCGGCAAGGACACGGGCATCCTCAGCGGCGTACCTGCGGGCGTGCTGTTGATCGACTCTTCGACCATCGACCCGCACACGTCGCGCGATGTGGCGATGGATGCGCGAGCGCACGGCAACAACATGGTCGATGCCCCGGTCTCCGGCGGCACCGGCGGCGCGGAAGCCGGCACGCTGACCTTTATGGTCGGCGGAGAAACCGCGGATTTCGACAAGGCCAAGCCGATCCTGCAATGCATGGGCAAGAACATCGTCCACTGCGGCGGCGCGGGCAACGGCCAGGTCGCCAAGATCTGCAACAACATGATGCTGGCGATCGAGATGATTGCGACCGCCGAAGGCATGGCGCTGGCGGCCAAGCTGGGCATGGACCCGAAAGTGTTTGCCGGCATCGCCAACACCTCCAGCGGACGCTGTTGGAGTTCCGACACGTACAACCCCTATCCCGGCGTGCTGGAGAATGCACCGGCATCACGCGGTTACACGGGAGGCTTTGGCTCGGACCTGATGCTGAAGGATTTGACGCTGGTGACGGAAGCCGCCAAAGCGGCCAAGCAGCCAGTCAATCTGGGTGCGGCCGCGCAACAGCTTTACCAGATGCATTCGCTGATGGGCAATGGCGGGCTGGATTTTTCGTCCATCATTAAGCTGTACAAGAAAGACTGAATCCCTATCCCCGCGTTGTTACATAAATAACCGCGCGGGAACCTGAGCTCACTTCAACTTAGACTCCCGCCTGCGCGGGAGCAGGTCAAAAAAACATGATCGAACACACCATCGAAAACCACATCTGCCGCATCACCATCAACAATCCGCCCGCCAACACCTGGACACCGGAATCGCTGAAAGCGATGAAAGCGCTGGCGCATCAATTGAATGCGGACCCTTCCGTCTATGCCGCCGTGATCACCGGCAACGGTGAGAAATTCTTCTCAGCCGGCGCCGACCTGAAACGCTTTCAGGCCGGTGATGAAAAAGGCATCGTCGCGGCACGCGATTTTATCCATTCGTTCGGCGATGCCTTCAGCGCCTGGATGAACGTGCGCTTCGTGACCATTGCGGCCATCAACGGCTACGCGATGGGCGGCGGGCTGGAATGCGCGCTGGCTTGCGATATCCGCATCGCGGAATCGCATGCGCAAATGGCTCTGCCGGAACCTGCCGTTGGCTTGCTTCCCGGCGGCTGCGGCACGCAGAACCTGCCGTGGCTGGTGGGCGAAGGCTGGGCCAAGCGAATGATCCTCACCAACGAGCGCGTCAATGCTGAGACAGCCCTGCGCATCGGCCTGGTCGAAGAGGTTGTCGACAAGGGTGCGTCGCTGACCGCTGCGGTGGCGATGGCGGAGCGCGTTTGCACGCTGTCGCCGAAGTCGGTGGAATTCTGCAAATCGCTGATCCACAACGCCCGCAACGGCGTACCGCGCGAAGCCGGCCTCTCGCTTGAGCGCGAACGATTCATGGATCTGTTCAACTATGAAGATCGCACCGAGGGCGTGACTGCATTCCTGGAGAAGCGCAAGCCGAACTGGAAGAACGCGTAACTCGCGCAACGCAAATATCAAACCCCAGCACTGGCGCGGCTGACAGACCATTTCTGCCCGGAACGCCGCTCCAATGCTTGACTTTTACTCCAATCACCTCTGAAACGTCATGCTGGAATTTTCCAACGGTGAGTTGCTCGTCGAGATTCGCAACCACATCGCTCACCTCACGCTGAACCGCCCACAGGCGTTGAACGCACTCACGCACGACATGATCCGCGCGATGACGACGCTGCTCGCCGATTGGGCAGACGATGACAATGTCAAAGCCATCATCGTGCGCGGCGCCGGCGAGAAATCGTTCTGCGCCGGCGGCGACATCCGCGCGCTGTATGAAGCCGGCAGGCGCGGCGATGGCAGCCAGCACGAATTCTTCCGTGAGGAATACGAACTCAATTTCGCCATCCATCGCTATCTCGCCAATTGCGGCAAACCCTACATTGCCTGGATCGACGGCATTGTCATGGGCGGCGGTATGGGCATCTCGCAGGGTGCCGTGTTCCGCATCGTCGGCGCGCGGACAAGAATGGCGATGCCGGAAACCACCATCGGCCTGTTTCCCGATGTCGGCGGCAGCTATTTCCTGTCGCGCTGTCCTGGTGCCGTCGGCCTCTATCTCGGCCTGACCGGCCAGACCATCAAAGCGGCCGATGCGTTGTACGCCGGCCTCGCCACGCATCACATCGCCAGCGAAACGGCGTTCGAATTCGATTACGCGCTCGATGGCTTGGTCGACTGGAGTAACGGCCCGCTGGTGGCGATGCGCGACATCGTGCAGAAATTTTCCAGCACGCCGATCGAACCCGCCACATTGCCGCCGCTGCGCGACATGATCGAGCGCCACTTTGCCGGCAAGGAAAGTGTCGCTGCCATCATCGCCTCACTGGACAGCGAAGCCGCCTGCGAACACGCCGACTGGGCAACGAATACCGCGGCATTGTTGAAGAAAAAGTCTCCGACCATGCTGGAAGTAACCAAGCGGCAGATCGAACGCGCCGCGACGATGAATCTCGCTGAGTGCTTCCGCATGGAGATGGATCTGGTCACCGAAACGTTCGAGCACGGCGATGTGGTCGAAGGCATACGCGCGCTGCTGATCGACAAGGATCATTCGCCGAAATGGAAACCTGCAACGTTGGCTGAAGTTACGCCGCAAAGCATCGACAATTTCTTCCGTCAACGCTGGCAGCCGGATGCGCATCCGTTGAAGCAATTGCACATCGGCCCAGCCTGATTTCGAACCATAAACTGCGGAGCAACCATGCGCCTCGTCACCTATCAACCCAAAGACACCAACGAACTCAAAACCGGCATTCTGATCAGCAAGGATGAAGTGATCGACATCGCTGCCGAAGCTGCGGCGCGTGGATCCGTACTGGCGGTCGCTACGATGCTGGACATCATCGATGGCGGCGCACCGGTCATGAACCTGCTGCGCGAGATCGAAGCCTCCCCAAAGACCGAAGCCATACTGCTGAACAAAGCGCTGCTGAAAGCGCCGATCCCGCGCACACGCAAAAACGTGTTCTGCGTCGGCTGGAATTATCTCGAGCACTTCGACGAAGGTGCGGCCAAGCTGCAGGACAATCGCGAACTGCCCAAGTGGCCAGTGTTCTTTTCCAAGGCTCCCACCGCCATCAACGGACCTTACGATGTCATTCCTTACGATGAGTCGGTTTCCGTTCAGCTCGACTGGGAAGTGGAACTGGGGGTTGTCATCGGCAAGGCCGGCAAGAACATCGCCGAAGCCGATGCGATGAGCCATATCTTCGGCTACACAGTGATCAACGACGTCACTTGGCGTGACATCCAGCGCCGCCACGGCGGCCAGTGGGACAAGGGCAAGTCACTCGATGGCACCTGCCCGATGGGGCCATGTATCGTCACGGCTGACAGCATCGACCCGACCAATCTGGATGTCGAGTGCCGCGTCTCCGGTGTGACCAAACAGAAATCGAATACGCGTCACATGTATTTCAAGATTCCGCGCCTGATTCACGATCTCTCGATCGGTCAGACGCTGGAACCAGGCGACGTGATTTCGAGCGGCACACCCGAAGGTGTGGGTTATGCGCGCACGCCGGCGGAGTTCATGAAGCCGGGTGATTTGCTGGAGACCATCGTCGATGGCATCGGCACGATGCGCAATCCGATCGGCAGCTATTGAGCCACTAGGCCAGCACACCGTCCCGTCTTGCCGAGCGGCCAAGGAACCATGCCGCGGTCGGTCCCATTGCGGCAACCATGATCGGCAACGGCAGCCACATCCAGTAGCCGTTAAGGCAAACAGCGATTCCGGCCCAGCCCAGCGAGCTCAGCACCTCGATAAAGCCAACCAGCTTGCTCTCCTGATAGCGCTTTTTCATATTGTTCCGGTCGCCGCGGCGCGGATTCCAGATGTGGCAGATGGCGGACGACATCATTCCCCCACCGGCGCATAGCAACAGCACGATAGCGGCTACAGGATCGCGCAGCAGCCACCACAAGGCCAGTGGCACCAGCAGCGCCAGCACCGGCAGCACCGCAGCCAGCGCCTTGATCCAGCGAATACGCTTGATCGGTACTGGTGCAATGCCCACCAGCTCGGGTGCATCCTCAGCGGCAATCGTCAGCCATGCCAGATTGCCCGCCAGCATAGAACTGATCATGACGAAGCCGGGGATGATGAGCCAGGCATTACGGTCGCTGCGAAAGCCGACGAACATCAACGGAATCAGGTACAGCAGCTGCATCAGCGTCTGCGAGATGATCTGCGGATCGCGAATCAGCAGCTTCCACTCCTTGCCGATCACGACGCGGACGAGACCACTGTTGAAAGCGGGCGTCAGCGCGATACCGGCAGCCTTTGTTTTTACACTGCGTCCGCCGATCACGCTCTCCTGACTGCCGGAAACAAAACGGCGATGCGCCAGATTCACCACGACCCAGAATGCACCGACGGCGATGGCAATCACCGCCAATAGCGGCGGCAGCTCGCCCTGCATGGCGCGCACCGGTGCCCACATCATGCTATCGGGCGAAAGTGGGCCGCCCGGCTCAATCGCCGACCGGAACCACGCAACAATCGCGTCGCGGCTTGATCGCGACAGCATGGTCTGCGCTTGCGAGAGCAAAAAGAAGCCCGCGCCAGTCAGCGCGGCAAAAATCTGCGCAGCGATTTTGGCGCGGCGCGCACCCAGTAACTTCACCAGCCACATCGTCACCGCCATCCCGACTGCCGCGCACGCCAATGCGACGGCTACCACTACCGGATAGACCGCCAGCATGCCGGGGCGCCCGACGAATGCACCAACGTGCGCCAACGGTGACAGCAGAAACATGGGCAAAGCGGTGGCTGCGATGGCGATGCCCAAACCCCGCACGATAAAAATGGTGCGGGAAGTCAGCGGGGACGACAGCAGCAAATCCAGATCGCCGCGATCAAACAGCGCTGTCACAGCGTGCGCCACCGTCTGTGAAAGCACGATCGACACGAAACCCCAGAATATGCTGCCGGCGATAACCGTCGCGGTCGGCGGCAGCCCGCCACTCGCCCCGGCAACAGCAGACATTCCGCGCATGGCCGCCCAGATGGCGAGATGCAGGCAAATCCAGACAAAGCCGCCGCCGAGCCACAGGATCCAAAGCCGCTTGCCGCCCATCCCGCGCCAGGATAGTCGAAGCTCGTGACGCAGCAGCCAAATCCAACCGCCGGGTGCGCCCGGGCCGATCTTGCTCAACGGCGCAGCAATCGTGGCGCTCATGCCGTTTCAGTGAGATTGAGGAATACGTCTTCCAGTGTTGCTCCCTGCTGGCCCGCGCTGCCCATGCGTGCGCGCAACTCCTCCAGCGTTCCCTGCGCGACGATGCGGCCCTTCTGGATGATGGAGATGCGCTCAGCCAACCGCTCGGCGATCTCCAGGATATGCGTGGTCAACACCACCGTGTTGCCGCGCTTCACGTAGTCGACCAGCATGTCCTTCACCGACTTGGCTGCGTGGGCATCCAGACCTGTGAGCGGCTCATCGAGAATCAGCAGTTTGGGCTCGTGAATCAACGCGCCGGCCAGCGCCAGCTTTTGCCGCATGCCGCGAGAGTAGCCTTCTGCATACTCCGACGCGTGATCCCATAGATCGAGCCACTTCAGCAAATCCTCTGCGCGACTGGCGGCCAGCGTGGCGTCAATCTGCCAGAGCCCGGCAACGAACTCCAGGTATTCCAAGGCATTGAGCTTGCCGTACAGCAAGGGATCATCAGGCAGAAACGCCATGATCTGCTTGGCGGCGGTAGCGTCGATATTCACTTCGTGGCCGAACACCGAAACGCTTCCGCTATCGGCCTTCAGCAGCCCGGCGACTATGCGCAACGTGGTGGTTTTGCCGGCGCCGTTCGGACCCAGCAGCGCATGAAATTGGCCGGCGGGAATCTCAAGGTCGAGACTGTCCACCGCTGTTTTGCCGCCAAATTGCTTGCGCAACCCT
>JAEUNB010000173.1 GCA_016790625.1 Betaproteobacteria bacterium
AATAACCCAGCCACTCCGGTGTGCGCACATTCCAGTGCTGGAAGAAGGCGTTGAACGCCCCAAGGTTGCCGATGATGGCGGCGGCGAGCGGATCGACGCCCAGCACAAACAGCGCAATCAACGCAGGCAGGACAACGTACACCGCGAGATCGGCGGGATGAAGAAAATTGGCGACGTAGATATTGAGATGGCGCGGCGCGTGATGCATCTGGTGAAAGCCGCGCCACAGCAAATCGGCGGCGTGCGTGGCGCGATGCCAGCCGTATGTCGCCAGCGTGATGAGCGCGTGGCCGATCAGCACGGCGGGCAATGTGCCGATGGCGGAGAGATCGAGCAGCCGGTGACGCGCCAGCCAATCCTGCGGCAGTATCGACGGCAGCAATCCGTTCATCAGGCCGGCATAAACAAAGGTGCCGACGCCGATCCAGTGCCAGCGCGGTATCACGGGAAAACGCCGCGCAGGCCACAGGCGTTCGATCACGGCCATGACGATAAAACTGACGGGGATCAGCAGGACGATGACTTCTTCGGCTTTCACGATGGTTGTCTCCTCAGCTTCTCGCACACGCACACACAGACACAGACGGCGCGCCCGCGAGACCGCGAGTTTCATGCAAGAGAAAATGCCGCCGCGCCCGGGGAAAAGTCGCGGCGGCACAAAATAACCGGCGGGCCAGGGATTGCCGACCGGTTAGCGGGAACACGATGGCCTCAGAAGTCGATGGTCACGCCGACGGTGTACAGGTTGACGCTGGTCTCCTGCTGAGCACCGATGACATCGAAGGTCTTGATCTTCTCGTAGCGCGACCATTCGCCGCGCAACGACATTTTCGGTGCCAGACGATATTCGGCGCCAAGGCCGAAAGTGGCGACCGTTTCGCGATCCTTGTATCGCGCGCTGTTATCGCGCAACAACACGATGGTGCCTGCGCTACCGGCGTTCGACTCCGACTCGGCGGCAAAAGCGCCGGCGCGTCCCAGCAGCGACAGCTTGCCGTTGAGCGGCCAGCGACCCACCACGCTGAGATCCGCACCGGTGATCTTGATTTCGTTGGTGAGCTCGCCGGCGCCGAGCTGGCCCGAGTTGGCACGCGAGCTCAATCCGAACTTGCCGAGATCGGAGTAGCCCAGTTCGATCGCAAGACTCGGCAGCACCCGGTAACCACCAAAGATGCGTCCGCCGGTGTCGCGCTTGTCGCGGGAGGAGACGGCGCCGGTGAAGCCGCGAGCGGCGAGTTGCGAAGCCGATTGTGCGCCCTCCTCCAGGCGCGCATCCGTGGCGCCGATGCCGGCGCCGGCGTACCACTGCGCTTGCGCGGGTGCGGCAGCCAGCAGGCCAAGGCTCAATAGCGAGATGAGGGTGATTTTTTTCATGAAAGCTCCTTTGTGTTTTCTTAAGAAATAGGGGTGCGGCGCGGCGAGCGTGCATCGCGCAGGGCGGGACGCGGGACGCTGGATCCAACCAGATCACTGCTCGCTCGCGTGTTGTTTGCGGCGGGTTTGGCGGGGGCAGGAGATTCGCCGGGCAGCGCAAAAGTCAGAGAGGCCCAATAGCTGGCCCAATCGGCATCGATACCCTCAGATACCTCGATCATGTGCACCGCTTTGATCAGCCACATGCCGCTCGCGCGCAGCTGGAATTGCACGCGGCCGTCGCGATCGGTTCGTGCCGACAATTTTTCCGCCGGATTGAGACTGCTGAGTGCCATCACCAGCGCGCCCTCCACCGGTTTGTCCAGAAAAGTGAGCCGAACCGGCAACAGCTGATCAGCGGCGAGCGTGTACGGATTGCGTTCTGCCAACAACTCCAGCGGAAAGCCGAGGCGCCGATCGCCACTCTCATCCGGCTCGCCGGACAACACCAGGCTTTTGGCGCAGCGGGCATACAGCTCTCTTGCGCTGGAGTCCGTTTGATTGCGTTGCCCGCGCAAGGCAATGATCGAATCGAGCCCTTCTTCCTTCAGATAGGCGTTGAACTTTTCGGCAGGTAGCTCTATCCGCGCTGGCTGGTTGAAATAGCCAATCACCTGCAGGCCCGGACGAGAAACCGTAACACTGCCGGCAGGGTCAGCGGCAACACGCACTGCCACCGGTTTGCGCTCGACCGCATCCTGCATAACAAACTGCCTGCCCCTCACCGCGTCGAGTAGAACGGGATCGCCGGCGAGGTGCTCGCCAACGCGCAGCCGCAACTCGATACGCTGTCCGGGCTGTGCCGAAAAGATACTCGGTTCGATCCAAAAATCATGCGCAAACAATGGCGGCATGCCGAGCGCGGCGGCGATTGCCGTCAATCCCCGCAAGCGCAGCCATGCCGGTGCGCGCGACTTTTTTTTCATGCTGAGTTCCCCTGATTTATTGACGAACGAATTCGGGCCGCGCCGCGTGCAGCGCGGCCCGATACTGCGGCTTGGGGGATCAAGGCAGCGGAATATCCGGTTCGGTCGGCAGATTGTTGCCGCCATGTCCCTGCAGCAGGCCCTGATGTGCCGGTGCCAGGAACGGGAAGCGCGGCAGGAAGTTCTTGTCGTTCACTTCCACGCCCTTGGCCAGGCCCGCCGACGGATCGCCGGCGCCGATCAGGCTGATGAGCACGGTATTGACGTTGACCTGGTGCGCGTTGGGCGTGGTACCGCCACCCAGCACCCGTCCATTGGGGAAACTGGAGTCGATCGCGGCATCCAGTGTGATGACATCCCCGGTAAAACCGTCGGCAACCGGGATCGGCCGGCCGAGATTGATCGCGTTGATGATGTCAGTGCGATTGCTCTTGAGTGAAGCCACCGTGGCCGCAGGCACACCCAGCGCCTTGTACACGCCCAGCGCATCGAGGTTGCGCACCAGCACCGGGTTCAGGATGTCGGCACCAAAGTTGGTGACATCGTTCATCGGGCTGGATCGCAGGTACAACGTGTGACGCTGCGTTCCCACCAGACCGGCGTTGAACAACGGCAGTGCATTGCGTCCCACCTGCACCCAGCGGCCGGAGCCGCGCAGGCCGGTAATGATGTTGGTCGGATCCACGGTTTGCGTTTCCTGCCGCAGGATGCGGGTGTGAATGCGCAACAGGCTATCGGTGGAATTGGCAACCAGCTGGCCATTGTGCGGAATGCCGTTCGGGAAGATATCGGTGATTGGCACTTCCAGTGCGATGGAGAACACGTTGAAGCCGGTGAACACGTCGGTCAACGTTGAGGCACGACGGCCGCCGGCGATGCCGCCCAGGTCGCCGCGATTGAGGTTGACCAGATCAAAGATGCCCTTCTCGTCGAGCTGGTAGGGATCGTCAAACTGACCGGCGATGATGCGACCGCCATTGGCCAGCGGATGGATGAAAGTATCAACGAATGCCTGGTTGTACAGGCCGACCTCGCGGCTGGCTGGATCGCCGGAGTCGTAGCCTGCGAACGGACCGAGCCCATAGACCAGACGGTCAGTCTGCGGGCCGTGATTGTTTGGCAGGACTTTGAGTTCGTTGCCGATCACGCGGCCAATCGCGTCGCGGCTCGCATCGCCCGCCAGATTGGCAAAGCGCGAAACACGCATGGTTTCGGTGCCGCCAGTGAGCTGCCACAGCAGTTCGTTGCCCCCGCCCAGCGGATCATTTGCGGTGGGCGGAGCTTCGGGAACCAGCGTGTTCTTGAATTCGACGCGATAGATCACTTTCGAATCGAGGCTGGTGCCCATGCCGATGTGAAATTCGTAGCGATAGCCGTTACACGCGCGCAATCCCTGATTGCCCTGGCCCGGTTCGTGCAGGGGATTGAAGTTCATGATCAGGTAGAGCTTGTCGTGCGAACCGCGTGATACCCACGCATAGGTGTCGGTATTGTCGGCGCATGGTTCGTTAAGCACAGCCAGCGCTTCTCGATGGCTGGAAGCGTGCGCAGCCATGCCTGTGGCGAGCAAGGTTGCCGCTATCAACTGACTCAGCCGTTTCACAAGACTCTGGCGTTGGGGTTGCTGCATGTGATCTCCTAAATTGAAAGTAATGATCCTGTACCGGTGCGGCACCACGTTATTGCCGTGGTTGGTGATGATTTACGCGCCGGCATTACGCGGAGGATTCATATCGGGACAAATATTGTTGTGAGGATTTCGCGGATTCTTCATACAACCGGACCGCCTTCGTTCAATCGGCGGCAATCGCGCGCTCGATGGGTGCCGGCACGATGGCGCCTGCGGCGTAGTTGCACACCAGGTAGTCCATCATTTCCGGCGCGGGCAGCGGCTTGCTGAACAGAAAACCCTGCATGACCCTCACCTGCTGCGCCCTCAGGAAATTCAGCTGTTCGCTCGTTTCCACTCCTTCGGCAACCACATTCAGCTTGAGCCCCATCGCCAGCGCAATCATGGTTTTGACGATCAGTTCGTCACCGGGGTGATCGTCGATATCGACAATGAACGATTTGTCGATCTTGATACCGTCGATGGGGAATTCGCGCAGGTAGCTGAGACTTGAATAACCGGTGCCGAAGTCGTCGATCGACAATCGCACGCCTGCGTCGCGCAGGCGCCCGAGCAGCACCTTCACTTCGTCGGTGCCATTGATGAGCATCGTCTCGGTCAGTTCAAATTCCAGGCTCTGCGGCCGCAGGCCGTGCCGGCGTATGGTCGATTCGATCATCGGCAGCAGATCGCGGTCGCGCAGCTGGCGGGGGGATAGATTGATCGATACGCCGAGGTCGGTAAATCCGCGCGCATGCCATTCACCGAGTTGCGCGCAGGCCTCCTCGATGACCCATTCGCCTATCCGGAGAATCATGCTGGTCTCCTCTGCCACGCCGATGAACTCGGCCGGCGAGCGGGGGCCGAGCTTTGCGCTGGTCCAGCGCAGCAGCGCCTCGCACTTGGTGACCCGTCCTGCGGCGAGATCGACTTGCGGCT
This sequence comes from Betaproteobacteria bacterium, assembly GCA_016790625.1. Lineage (GTDB taxonomy): Bacteria > Pseudomonadota > Gammaproteobacteria > Burkholderiales > Usitatibacteraceae > UKL13-2. The sequence goes on from JAEUNB010000173.1 coordinate 4,888, forward strand.
GGTACACCAGGTGGAACTCCCGCTGCGGCAGCGCATTGCGCAGCGCGCGTTCCAGCAGCACCCGGGCCTGCACCTCGGAATTGATGCTCTGTGTGAAGTACTGCAGAAAATTGCGGCCTTGCTGCTTGGCGCGATACATGGCCATGTCTGCATAGCGCAGAAGCGTTTCCGCATCCTGTGCATCATCCGGATAGAGACTGACGCCGATGCTGCAAGTCACTTCGACCAGCGTGTCACCGGCGGGGATCGGCAGCGACAGCGCCGCCAGCAGCCGGCGCATGAGTATGCTGGTCTCGTCGAATGTCTGCTGATCGCCGGCCACGACAACAAACTCATCGCCGCCAACCCGAGCGACCGTGTCCACCGCGCGCACCGTGGTCACCAGCCGCCGCGCCGCCTCGCTCAGCACCGCGTCGCCGATACGGTGGCCAAAGGTGTCGTTGATGTCCTTGAAGTTGTCCAGATCGATAAACGCTACCGCCACTTGGCGCCGCCGCCGGCCGGACATCGCCAGCGCCTGCAAAAGGCGATCGTCCAGCAGGTTGCGATTGGGCAGCTGGGTCAGCAGGTCGTGTGTCGCCTGATATTCCAGCGTGCGCTGATGCCGCTTGACTTCGGTCACATCAAGCGCGCTGCCCTCGTAGTGATGCAGTTCGCCGGATGCACCGCGTACCGCCCGCAAATTTACCGACAGCCACGCGCGCTCCGGGTTTTCCTTCACCACTTCCACTTCGTGGCCGACAATGTCGCTCTCCCGCTCAACCCGCGCCAGCAAATCACGCAGGATCTCGTGCGACAGGTAATAGGCGAAACTTCTCGGATTGGCGGCGGTGCAAAGCGCCTGCACATCTTCCAGCCCCAGCAACCGCGCCATCGCCGGATTGGCTGTCATGAAGTCGCCTTCAGGAGTGATCTGGAAGATGCCTTCTGCCGCGTTCTCGAACAGGCTGCGAAAACGCATCTCCGCCTCCCTGAGTGCAGCGGTCGTGCGGTGCCGTTCCGAAACATCGCGCGCAACCACCTGAATCGCCGCCATGCCGTTGTGCGAGATCGGTGTCGCCGCAACCTCCAGCGGCACCATGCTGCCATCCAGCCTGAAGAAAATCTCCTCCAGCGGTTTGGCGACGCGGCCGGTAGCGTGCATCTCCCGCACCCGCTGGCGCGCGATATCGTGAAAATCCGGGTGCAGCAGGTCGATGATCGGACGTCCGACAAACTCGCGCGGATCCTTGCCTCCGAGAACCTGCACGCCGGTCCAGTTAATGTAGACGATGACACCGTCGCGATGAACCAGCACCATGTCGGGTGAAGATTCGGTCAGTATCCGATACTGTTCCCGAGCCTGGCGCAGCTGCATTTCGGTGTAGTACTGCGATGTGACATCGGACAGTACGGACACCGCGCCGCGATTCGAACCCGCTTCGTCACATAACGGATCAGCATTGACGAGAACATGCCGCGGCACCATGCCGGGTACCGCAATTATCAACCTCGCACCTCTCACACGTTCGCCGCGCAGCGCGCGCAACAGCGGAACACGATCGTCGGTCAGTGGTGCAAGTTCATCAACTTCCCGCAAGGAAAGCTGGCCCGGCCAGCAGTCCGCGGACGTTAATGCACTCAGCTCGGGAATCCATTCGCGCAAGGTGCGATTGACTACGGTCAGACGTCCCTCGCCATCGCACGCGACAACACCTTCGGAGAGATTTTCCAGCAATCCCTGCGAAAACTCCCGCTCGCGTGCGAGGCGCGACTCCATCGCCTGCTGTTCGCCCAGTTCTCGCGCGATTACCAACCGCATGTCGATACCGCCGATTCGCAGGTTGCGCTCGCGGCAAGCCACGGGGTATCGCTCGCCGCCGCGTGCGATGTGTTCGGTCGCCCGGATCACGCTGCCGCTGTCTGCCGGTGCGCCGTCGAATGCCGCCGGACTCGCCGCGCGACATGCCGCGAAAACCTCCGCCAGCGGCCGCTCATCGAGTTCGCGCTGCGAGTACCCGAGGCGCGTCTGCGCCCGCCGGTTGGCGTACCAGATGCGGTTTTCCTCAGGCGCAAGAAGGTAAACCTCGTCCGGCGACTGATCGAGTACGTCCGCCACCTCGGCGATGGTTGACAGCAACTGGCGACGCTGCCGCAATTGCGCCATCAGCATGGCGGCAAGCTGGCGCAGGGCCTCAGTGCACCGGCGCGAGAGCCGGCGCGGACGGCTGTCCAGCACGCATAGCGTACCTATGCACAGGCCGGCTTGATCGACCAGCGGCACGCCAAGGTAGTAGCGGATGCCGGGCGCGCCAACCACGAATGGATTGTCGCGAAATCGTTTGTCGCGTGTCGTATCAGGTACCACCATGAGGTCAGCCGACAGGATGGCATGCGCGCAGAAGCCCGTCGCGCGTGGTGTCTCGCGGCCCTCGCCAAGTCCGATGGATGACTTGAACCACTGCCTGTCGCGATCGACGAAATTGATCGCCGCCATGGGAACTTGCCCCAGCAACGCGGCCAGTGATGTAATGCGGTCATAGGTATCTTCGTGCCCGCTGTCGAGAATATGAAAGCTTGCCAGCGACGACAACCGTTCAGCGTCGTTAGCTGGAATCTCTGCGTACTCCATGAAAAGCTCCCTCCAAAGCCTTGTCATCGCACGCCGCTCTAGATTGGTTTCCGGCGGCGTCATGCGGCCGCTCATGCCCGGCGGGGGTGCAACGGATGAGTGCGAAAGGCAAGTCGGCGGTCGATGCCGCATGCCCTGTTATTGGCAGAATCGCCATTTCTATGGTTCTATCGACCGATATTTTTTTGTCGGCCTCCTCATGGTTTTCGGGTTAGCCAATACGAGGCCGGCTGTCGGCAGGATTCAGGCGGACGCAATATTGTTGTGACGATCCCGGACGAATTTCATACGTTGGTGAATTTGCATCCAACCCTGCCGAACTTCGCGTAAGGTACGCTTCCCAACTAATAGATGCCCCGTCGGCACATCATCGATCCATGTCTCCAAACCCCCAACATCGCTCCACATTCCACCTCTCCGTCTGCGCATCCCGTCCGCGCCTGCTTCCCTGCCTGATTTCACTACTGCTTGCGCCGAGCGCCTGGGCCGGTGGCGAACAGAGCGTGGAACGCGTGGTGGTCACCGCCTCGACCGCCGACGCGCAGGGAGTGAGCGACGCTGCCAGCGTCGGCACGGTGACGCGCCAGCAGATCGAGGCGCGCGCCGTCTATCGTCCCGGCGAGCTGCTTGAAAGCACGCCGGGACTTATCGTCAGCCAGCACAGCGGCGAGGGCAAGGCCAATCAGTTTTATCTGCGCGGTTTCAATCTCGATCACGGCACCGACTTGCGCACCACGGTCGACGGCATGCTGGTCAACCAGCGCACTCATTCGCACGGCCAGGGATGGACCGATCTCAACTTCATCATTCCGGAACTGGCGGCCGGCCTTGAGTATCGAAAAGGCCCCTACTTCGCCGCCGAGGGGGATTTCTCGTCGGCGGGCAGTGTCCATCTCAAGTATGTTGACAAGCTGCCGCGCGGCATCGCCGAGCTGGCGGCGGGACAGAATGGCTATCGGCGCGGACTGCTGGCCGACTCCACTTCATTTCGCGGCGGCAATCTGCTCTATGCCATGGAATCGATGCACAACGACGGCCCTTTCACGCGCCCTGACGACTATCGCAAGTTAAACGCCGTGCTGCGATACAGCCGCGGTGACGAAGCCAACGGCTTTCGCCTGTCCGCCATGGCGTATCGCGCACGCTGGGATTCGACCGACCAGATTCCGCGCCGCGCGCTGGAGCAGGGGCTGCTCGGCAGCCGCTTCGATACCATCGACACCACCGACGGCGGCGAAGCGCATCGCTACAGTCTGTCGGGTGCCTGGCAATCAAGCAGCGATCGCCGCAGTACCCGCGTGGACGGCTGGATCGCCGGCACCCGGCTGGATCTTTTCTCCAACTTCACCTACTTTCTCACCGACCCGGTCAACGGCGATCAGTTCGGCCAACCCGACAAGCGCACCACCGCGGGCCTCAATGTCCGCCACACACGCCTGCTCGGCCCGACGCTCCCCGCCACCGAGCTCAGCGTTGGCGTGCAGCTGCAAAACGACAACATCTTCAATGCCCTCACCGCTACGCGCGCCCGCGAGACGCTTGCCACCGTGCGGCGCGATCACGTGCTCCAAACCAGTGTTGGCACCCACCTCGAAGCCTCAACACGCTGGAACGAGCATCTGCGCACTGTCGCCGGCTTCCGCGGCGATTTCTATCGTTCGCAGGTGCAAAGCGATCTCGCCGCCAACAGCGGTCGCGCCAACGATCACATCATCAATCCCAAGCTGAGTGTGATTGCCGGACCCTGGCGCGGCGCCGAGTTCTATCTCAACTTTGGCGGCGGCTTTCACAGCAACGACGCGCGTGGCACCACCATCAACATCGATCCCGCCACAGGAGAACCGGCGGCGCCTGTGTCGCCGCTGGTACGTTCACGCGGTGGCGAGATTGGCGTGCGCACTTCGCTGATACCCGGCCTGCAGACCTCGCTGGTGGCTTATCGCCTCGACTTCGATTCGGAACTTGTATTTGTCGGTGACGCAGGCACCACCGAAGCGAGCCGCCCTTCGCGGCGTACCGGCATCGAACTCGCCAACTACTATCGCCTCGGCAAATGGCTGACCCTGGACGCAGACATCGCTTTCTCGCGCGCTCGTTTCCGCGACGACGACCCGGCGGGCCGGCGTATTCCCGGCGCGGTGGAAGGTGTGGCTTCGACCGCGCTGTCGATCGATCATCCCGGCGGTTGGTCCGGCGCACTGCAGTGGCGCTATTTCGGTCCGCGGCCGCTGATCGAGGACAACAGCGTGCGGTCGTCCAGTACCGCGCAATTCAACGGCCGCATCGGTTATCGCGTGAACCGCGACCTGAAGTTGGAACTTGAAGGTTTCAACCTCGGCAATCGCAAGGCCTCGTCGATCGATTATTTCTATCAGTCGCGCCTGCGCGGCGAACAGGCGGAAGGCCACCCGGACGTGCACTTCCATCCGCTTGAATCGCGGAGCTTCCGCTTCAGCGTAGGCTTCGCCTTCCGCTAATCTGCAACCTTACGCGCCACGTCATCAGTTCGCCGCGTGGACTTCGAGGTCAATTGGCACCAGGTTGAGATGGCCGTGCCGCACGCCGGTTTCGGCGACGATGGCATCGGCCAGCTGTGTAACCGCATCGATCTCGCCACGGAGTATTAGCGTTTCCATCGACGCGTTGTCGTCGATCGGCGCATGCGTGGATGAAATCGTGACGCTGCCCGATTGCTGCCTGAGATCGGCGAGACGCATTGCCAGCTGCCGCTGGCGATGGTCGTACACGTAGCTCACGCATGCCACGCAGCGGCGTACGCCCGCGGCGACACGCGCCTCCTGTTGCAGAGCCTTTCGCAGCAGATCGCGGAATGCTTCGGAGCGATTGCGATAGCCCTTGCGTTCAATCAGCTGATCGAATGACAGGGCCAGTTGTTTGTTGACGGAAATGGTAAGTCGTAGCATGGCTTTACGCAGACCACCTGCGACGGGTCGCATGGCGGCATCGCGATGATGATTATCGTTGCTCCACCTACGCAGCGGACCACGCAATGGATGGCGCACGAAGTCGCGCGGCAGCTCGCGTAACATACTCGCAAGATGAAACTCTCCGTCCTCGACCAATCCCCCGCCGCGCTGGGGAAACACCAGCATCTCGCCATCCGCGAAAGCATCGAATTGGCGAAATACTGCGACCGTCTCGGCTATCACCGCTACTGGGTGTCCGAACATCACAACAGCGACAGCATCGTTGGCACCGCACCGGAAGTGTTGATGGCGGCGATCGCGGCGACCACGCAGAAAATCCGCATCGGCAGTGCAGGCGTGATGCTGCCGCACTATTCAGCGCTGAAAGTTGCGGAACAATTTCGCGTGCTGGAGGGTATCGCGCCGGGACGCATTGACCTCGGCGTCGGCCGCGCGCCGGGCTCGGACCGGCACACTGCGTTTGCATTGAATCCACATCAGAACGCGGCGGAAGATTTTCCGCAGCAGGTGCTGGACTTGCAGGCGTGGGTTTCATGTCTGCCGCTGGAGGCCGGTCACGCGTTCGCCACTATCAAGGCGCATCCGCAAGGGCCGACCAGTCCGCAGCTGTGGATTCTCGGCTCATCCGATTACGGCGCGCAGCTTGCCGCCTATCTCGGCTTGCCCTATGCCTACGCGTATTTTTTCACCGAAGGCCGCGGCACTGAACAGGCGCTGGAGTTGTATCGCAAGCTCTATCGGCCGAGCGAACGCTATCCGCAACCGCAGGCGACGATCTGCGTCTGGGCGCTGGCGGCGGATAGCGAAGAGGAAGCGCGGCGATTGCTGAAAACGCGCGAGCACTGGCGCATTGGTTTTGAAAAAGGTTTGCGCACACCGCTGGTGTCGCCGGAGGAAGCGGACGCAGCGTGGAAGGATTACGGCACCGCAGAGCGGCTGACGATCGAATCGCTGCGGCAGAAAGCGATTGTCGGCACAGCGGCGCAAGTGGCGGCGCGATTGCGCGAACTGCGCGAGAAATTCGCGCTGGATGAAATCGTCATCAATACCTGGACTCACGAGCCAGCGGCGCGGCACCGGTCGTATGAATTGATTGCGGCGGAGTTTGGGTTGAAGTAAAAATATTGCCGTAGTTTTTGACCCTCCCCGGCGCAGGCCCGGGTCCAAATTTTGTTGCGCCTAAAGGGTGCAAAATGGGCCCCCGCCGGCCCCGGGGCAG
>JAEUNB010000204.1 GCA_016790625.1 Betaproteobacteria bacterium
GGCGGCGAGCCAGCATGGGATCCCGATTTCAATACCGCCGACTTGTTTGTACTGCTGCCGGTTGCGCGAATCAACGGCAGTTACGCCCGCCACTTCCTGGGCGGCGAGCAGGCTGCTGCTTAACAAGTCTCGATAGTTTCGCCCGCACGTCGGCGGGCATGTCAGTGAGTGAGTGGAAATGAAAAGGCCATCCTGCCCAAAATCGCGTCGGGCGGGATGGCCATGTGCGGGTCTATCGCTTACTGAATTGACGGTGCGCGTTGAATTTCGGCGTGATCGAGCAACGTCAATTTCGACAGGTAATGGCGATCCAGACGCCAATCATCGATCAGCCCCATCGCCAGCTTGAACGCCTCATGGTCAAGTTCATACAGCTTGGTGAATGAGTATGCCGAACCGGTTTCCAGCGCGATCGCTAGTTCCAGCAGCGCCGGCGTGTCTTCAGCCTCCGGATTGGCGGCGACAAATTTGGCAACCTTCTTGATGTTGTTCATGATTTTTTCCTGTGATTTCGGCAAAAGAAGAGTGCGAAGCGAACCGGACCATGGCGCGCCAGAGTGCGGCAAGGTTACACGCAATTTGTGTGGCGCAACAAGCGTAACTTTATGATTTTTATTGGTTTTATTGAAATATATTTGTCATAAACGTTTGTTTTCAAGCGCCTGCCGACGATTACTAGAACCAGCCTTAGTTTGATACCGGCGCCCTCGTTGTCGCACAACTGACACCGCACCGTCATGGGCGTGACCCACGCCCGCCATACATTCTCGCCAGAGCAGTTTGATCACCAGCGGAGATATTTGTGTTCGATGGCGTGGCGGCAAACCGGCAGCAGGAACCAGACGACGAGGCCGATCACAGCGGCACGCGGTTGCGCTATCGCGCGATCTGGATCTCCGACATTCACTTGGGCACGCAGGGCTGCCAGGCCGACCTGCTGCTCGAGTTCCTGCGTCACACGGAATCGCGCTATCTCTACCTCGTCGGCGACATCATCGACGGCTGGGCGTTGAAGCGCCGCTGGTACTGGCACCAGCTTCATAACGATGTCATACAAAAGATTCTGCGCAAAGCCCGCAAGGGGACTCAAGTCACTTTCATCGCCGGCAATCACGACGAGGCCGTGCGGCAGTTTGTCGGTTTGGGATTCGGCGGCATTGCCCTGGCAGACGAAGTCGTGCACATCACCGCAGCAGGCAAGCGACTGCTGGTGCTGCATGGCGATCAATTCGATGGCGTGGTGCGCTGCGCACGCTGGCTGGCTTACTTAGGCGACTATCTGTACGAACTCACGCTGAAGTGGAACCGCTGGCTCAACTGGGCAAGGCGCAAGCTGAAGCTGCCTTACTGGTCGCTATCGCAATACCTGAAGCACCAGGTCAAAAATGCCGTCAGCTACATCACGGCGTTTGAGGAGGCAGTCGCCCGCGAGGCGCACCGGCGCGGACTGGACGGCGTGGTCTGCGGCCACATCCACCGGCCGGAGATCCGCGACATCAACGGCATCCTCTACTGCAACGATGGCGACTGGGTGGAAAGCCTGTCGGCGCTGGTGGAGACAGAAGACGGCACACTGAAACTCGTAACCTGGCGCGACATTCACGAGATGAACATGGCGGCAAACTCGTCGAAGCAGCTATCGTTGTTACGGTAGGGATTCAAGGCCCGTATAGGCATTGCTCTGAACCCCAGCACTGGCGCGGTCTCTGGCGGAATTGCCTCTGAAAGCCGCGCCAGTGCTGGGGTTCATGGCAGTGCCTTGTGTAAATTCTGTACCTGATCCGCCAGCCAGTTGGGGTCGTCAAGCGGCAGGTCATGACCGGCGACGGGATGCAGAATCGCCTCGCCGTTCCATGCCTGTGCCAACGCCATTGAACAAGAGACATCGACCAGACGATCATTTGCGCTACCGACAATCTGCAACTTCGCCGAAGGTGCTGCCACGGGCGCGCGAAAGCGTGCGGCCGCGAGCAACTGCCGCAGCGCATTCGATGCCGAAACCGGCCGCGACTGGCGGATCTCTATCCATTGCTCGATCAACCGGTGAGGCGCTTCCGGGAGATTGCTGGTGAGCGCGAAGATTGCCGACTCACGCGCACCGGGACTCGCCGGTAAGAACAAGCGCAGCATTCGCAGCCACGTCGAGGCCTGCAGTCGATGGTGAAACGGGCTAAATGGCCGCATGCTGGTATTGATCAACACCGCCAATTCGATCTCCCGGTCATATCGAGCAGCCCAATCGACGGCCACCATGCCGCCCATCGATATCGCCAGCAGGCGGTAGGGAGGCGTCAGCCCACGCCGCATCAGCTCAGCCCGACAATGTTCAGTCATGCCGCCGATGCTCATCGGACTGCGCTTCGCATTGAATTCCCCATTGCCCGGCAGATCCAACGCGATCACTTTGCTGTCTTCCAGTACTTGCGAGAGCTGTTGCGGAAAATCACCCCAGTGCCGCGCCTCGCGTGTCAAGCCGCGCAGCAGTATCCACGTGCTCATTTGCCCGCCGCCGAATACCACGCTTGCAGCGCGCGTTGGCGATGACCTTCGCGCGCATCAGCTGAAGGCACCCAGCGCTGGTGGCTGCCGGCCGCGCGCGCAAAGAAGTCCAGCAGCGGCAAGTGCCGCCGAAGCACGCGCTGCTGCCGATGCGCAATCAGCGGATTGAAAATGCCGTGGCGCGAAAACAGCTGGCGCGGATTTTTCTTCACCCAGATCCACGATCCCATTTCCAGTGTCAGCGGCAGAAACACCCGCGCCTCGTTTTGCAGAGATCGCCGGTACAGGTAATCCCACACATCGCCGTGGGCAAGATATTGCCGGCTTTGTGGTTCGAAAATATAACGGTGGTTGCTATGCGTCTCACCGAAAATTTCCATCAGCGAATGCATCTCGGCCAGATGCGCGATCGGCTCGCGCGTATGCGCGTACGGAAACCAGATACGATCGCTGGCGCCGAAACCCGAATGACAGTCCACGGAAATGCTGAACGGACGCGATAACAACTCGGCGTCCACCACTTCACAGACAGCGCGGTTCTCAGCCTCCATCACACCGCCTTCGACGCCGCGAAACCATGGCAGGCGCGGACTGATGCGCTGGCCGCCAAGCAGGTACGGCACTTTTTCCGCTGACTGAATAGGCGCATTTCGCATCAGGTCGACGCCATTGGGATTTGCTCTCGTACCGCGCCAGATGCCCCCAGGGTTGACCAGCGGCATGAACACCAGCCGCACCGACTCCAGCAGCGCATGCAGCGTACTGTCCCATTTCAATCGCATGGCGATACTCGACAGGTGCGCAAGCACCACCTCCGCGCCGATGCGCTCCAAGCCATGAAAGCCGCCGAAGAAACCGATTGCCGGCGCATCGGGACGCTGCGTCCCCATGGTCACCGCGTAAACCGGGAAACGACAGTCGCGAGCATCGATTTCGCATACGACACGTGCATCGAAGTGCGCGCCGCCCGCATCGATGATGCGTTTCAAATCGGTCAGCTGGGAAAACTCTTGAGCAGGCACGGTGGGTCGGGCGAACGCAAAAGAAAAACGCACGCAGCATAGCGCGCGACCCACGGTGCTGCACATATCCGTTGCGAGAAAAGCGAAGAAATTTTTTCCGCGCTGTCACATCAACGTCACACAAGCGCAACAAGGGCGTCATGCAGCACGCGTAACGTCTCGGCAAATGATCAAGGGATCGACCACATCATGACGCTGCGAAGAATCCGCGAAATGTTCGATTTGCCGGAAACGCTGGAACAACTTCTTGGCGGCGACTGGCTGCCGATTTTCTAGCGCCACGCCATTACTCGTCACGATATGAATATGGATATCAAATCGCTACGCAATCTGGGCCTCGCCGCTTTTGCCGCTGTCACTGCAATCGCGTGGGGTATCGCGGAAGTCATTGCTCTGCAGCGCGCACGGCTTGGCAAATCGGCACGGCGATAAATGCTGCGGTCGGTCCATCACAGCACGACGGATTTATAGACAATCTCCAGCACTGGCGCGGCTCCCAAGCCATAAATTGCCGGGGAGCCTCACCAGTGCTTGGGTTTTGTCTTCCTGACTACAGGTAATCTGGGCAGATGGCGGCACGCAATGTAAGGCGGGAATCCGCGTCGCCCACATCCTTGCGCGCGCGATTGGTAATCCACCACACCGCGCCCTTGCGCATCGACAGGTCCTGCTCTGTGCCGAATAGCAGCAACGAGGCAACGCGCCCTAATGTCGGTTGATGACCGACCACCACCACCGGATGGCGGTTATCCGGCCACCCCGCGGCAATTAGCACTTGGGCCGCCGGCGCACCAACGCCGAGCTCGTGCACCGTAGCGAATTTCCTGCCCAGCGCCTCGGCGGTCTGCTGCGCCCGAATCGCCGGACTGGCGAGCACCCGAGCGGAGTCGGGCAGGTGCCGCTCCAGCCAAATCGCGATCGCAGCAGCCTGCTTGCGCCCTTTCCCCGTCAGCTTGCGGTGGAAATCGGCTTCGCTTTCGTTGGTCAATGCGGCTGCGTCGGCGTGGCGCCAGAGAATAAGGTCCATGCGCCCAGCCTAGAGGCGACCGGTGACGCTGTCATGACAGCCAGACGATCGGCAAATTTGACCAATTTGGCCTCCGCACCTGTCACATGGGTGTCACACAAGAGTCTTATTCTCCATCCTCATGAAAAGACCCATCCCGTTGACTACCCTGGAGTTACGCATGTCCCTACGCAAATTCATCGCTGGTGCCGCTGTGTTCGGCGCCATGACCGCCAACGCACTCGCCGTCGATATCACCGGCGCTGGCGCCACCTTCCCTTATCCGATTTATGCCAAGTGGGCTGAAGCCTACAAAGCCAAAACCGGCACCGGCATGAACTACCAGTCGATCGGTTCCGGCGGCGGCATCA
>JAEUNB010000247.1 GCA_016790625.1 Betaproteobacteria bacterium
TCGGCAATCGCCACCGCCGCTTCCAGTAAGCCGGTGGCCTCTTCCGGATCCTTGGCAGCCATCAGCGCCACGCCAAGCGGGAGTGCCATGGAGGCGAATTCGGGCAAGAGTTCCAGCTGCTGTGACAGATGTAAGCCCGCATAGCCAAAGCGCAGGCCCTCTTCCAGTCGCCCCTGATAGACATAGGACGTGGAAAGGCCAAAACACAGATAGAAATTGTCCGGGTCGAGCGTGTTGAGATCGAAATGACCGATCAGCGCCTCGAAGCCGCTCAGCGCCAGAGGCCAGTTGCCTTGCCGCATCGCCACCGCAGCGGTCGAAAGTTCAGTCAAGCGACGGCCACGTTCCTCGCCGAGCGCGGCGAAAAGCGACGCCGCGCTGGCAAAGTCGGCGCGTATCCGCTCGGCAACAGGCGGCCGTTCCATCGATCGGCATTGGGCCAGGGCACGCGTCAACAGCGCCCATCCACGATCCGCCGAGGCCATCGGCTGTGTGTCGATTTCGCGAGTCGCCAGTGAAATTGCCCGCTCCGGATGCGACAGGTAAATCGCCCAAGCCTCGCGAACGCGCGCGCTGACCGCCGGCAATAAATCCTGCCGGACAGTCGAAACATCGGCGAGCGACGCAGAGGCTGAAACGAACATGGGTACGGAAAAAAAGCCGGGGTGAGCTCGACCGTGAGACCGCGGCACGCGGCTGCCTCGCCGGCTCCGGAATCAGGCCGCCACGCGGACTTCTCCAGATTGATAAACCAGTCGCTATCGTCGCCCAAACACCCGCCGGCCGGGGCGGAAAACAGCAGGCCAATGGTAAAATCTTGTTAAATCCGTGAAACATCCGGCCGATTGCCCATATCGGTCAAACCCTGATCTCTTCGCAGCCGCTATCCTTTTGGCGGTCCGCCGCAAAATTCCCCAACCGTATTTGCATTTGCCCATGACCGCCTCTTTCGAATCCACATTTAAACGCATCATCCCTGCCGTTGATTTCTGTTCGCTGCGGTTTGTCGAAGAAACCACCGAACAGCTCGGCGTGCGCCAGGGTGTGGCTGAACCGCCGCAAACCGCCGTAGACCGTGGCGTCATGATTACGGTGATCGACAAAGGTGGCTACGGGTACGCCGCCACCAGCGATCTTTCGGAGGCCGGCCTGAAAGAAGCGATTAATCGCGCCAAACCCTGGGCCAGCCTCACCGCCGGCCGCAGCGTTGCCGATTACTCTAAATTCGCCATGCCCAAACCGAGCGGCAGTTACCGCACCGCCGTGCAGCAGCCGATGCGGATGAGCAAGCGCGAGAAATTCGATTTGCTTACCGCGGAGTCCAACGCCAGCAAGATCGACGACCGCATCATCGATTGGTCGGCCAGTTTCTGGACCACGCACAGCCGCCAGATGTACATCACCGCCGACGGCGCCATGGCCGACCAGGAATTCGACTTCATGGTGCCGTCGCTGTCGGTAACCGCCTTCGCCAACGGTGAAGCACAAACCCGCTCATTCGGCGGCCGCTACAACGGCTTCTGCCAGCAAGGCGGCGCTGAGATTCTTGCGCGCTCCGGCTTTCATGGCTCTGGCCGGCAAACCGCAGAAGAAGCGTTGGCGCTATTGGCGGCTCCCAATTGCCCCAGCGGCAAGATGGACGCGGTGCTGATGCCGGACCAGATGATGTTGCAGATTCACGAATCGATCGGTCATCCGCTGGAGCTGGATCGCATCCTCGGCGATGAGCGTAATTTCGCCGGCACCAGCTTTGTCACGCTCGACATGTTCGGCAGCTACCAATACGGCTCGCCGCTGCTGAACGTCACTTACGATCCCGGCATGCAGCATCAATTCGCCAGCTTCGGTTTCGACGACGATGGCGCGACAGCGGAAAAGGCCTACATCATCCGCAACGGCATTCTCGAGCGTCCCATGGGCGGCACCATTTCACAGGCACGTGCCGGCATGAATGGTGTGGCCAACTCGCGCGCCTGCTCGTGGAACCGCCCGCCGATCGACCGCATGGCCAACCTCAATATCGAGTCATCGGACAACCCCTCCGACACACTGGAAAACATGTTTGCCTCGGTCGAAAACGGTGTATTGATGCGCACCAATGTCTCTTGGTCGATCGACGATTCGCGCAATAAATTCCAGTTCGGCTGCGAAATGGGTCAGGTCATCAAGGACGGAAAGCTGGGCCATATCGTCAAGAACCCGAACTACCGCGGCATTTCCGCCACGTTCTGGCGTTCGCTGGCCATGGTCGGCAATGCCAGCACGCGCGAGGTCATGGGCACGCCCTATTGCGGCAAAGGTGAACCGAATCAGGTGATACGCGTCGGCCATGCCAGCCCGGTGTGCAAGTTCATCGGCATCGATATATTCGGCGCGGAGGCTTGAGATGAGCACCATGCAATCGCACTTTTACCAACTGGCCGATTACCTCCAGACCCGAACGCAAGCCGGTGAAACCTGGCTCGCGTACCTGTCGGCGGAGGATTCCAATTTCGTCCGCTTCAACAAGTCCGCCGTGCGTCAGGCAGGTTCGGTCAAACAAATGCTTCTGACGCTCTCGCTGATTCGCGGTCAGCGCCGCGCCAGCGCCAGCCTCACGCTTTCCGGTGTTACCGACAATGACCAGCCGATGGTCGCCGCTGCACTGGAAACGCTGCGCCGCGATCTGGGTGACCTGCCGGAAGATCCGTATTTGCTGTTCAACACCACGCCGCAATCCAGCGAACGGATTGGTGAATCGCGATTGCCGAACGATGCGGAAATGCTGGATCAGGTACTCGCCTCTGCCAACGGTAAGGATCTGGTCGGGCTCTACGCCGCCGGTGCCATCTCCAAGGGCTTCGCCAATTCACTGGGCCAGCGCAACTGGCACCGGGTCGATAACTTCAATCTCGACTGGTGCCTGTATCACACCGCCGACAAGGCAGTGAAAAGCAATTACGCCGGTACCCACTGGGATTCCACCGAGCTGAGGAAGAAAATGGCCGCGGCCGGCGAAAAGCTCGATGTGCTGAAGCGGCCACCCAAAGCGCTGGCTCCGGGTCACTATCGAGCCTACCTGGCACCTGCCGCAGTGAATGAAATCGTCGAACTGCTGAGCTGGGAATCGTTCGGCGTCAAAGCGCAGCGCAACAAGCAAAGTCCGTTGCTCAAGCTGGAAGAAGGCACCGCACAGCTTCATGCCGGCCTGAATCTACGTGAAAACAATGCCGACGGTATAGCGCCGGGATTTCAGGCCGACGGCTTCCTGAAATCGGCATCGGTTGCCTTGATCGACGGCGGCCGCCACGCCGGTGCGTTGATCAGCCCACGTTCTGCCCGGGAGTTCGGGCTCGATACCAATGGGGCAAATGGCTCGGAATCGCCGGAAGCGCTGGACATGGCAGCCGGCCAGCTTCGCAGCGACGATGCGCTGAAAACACTGGATACCGGCCTCCTGATCGGCAATCTGCACTACCTCAACTACTCCGACCGCATGGCCTGCCGCATGACCGGAATGACGCGATTTGCCACCTTCTGGGTGGAAAATGGCGAAATCCAAGCGCCGCTCAATGTGATGCGTTTTGACGATTCAGCCTATCGCGTGCTCGGTGACAACCTGTTGGCACTAACGGCGGAACGCGAACTGATACTGGATGCCGGCAGCTATGGCGAACGCTCAACCGGTTCGGCACGATTGCCGGGAGCCTTGGTCAAAGACTTCGCATTGACGCTGTAGGCTTGACGAGACTGCCAAGTTTATTCACAATTATTTCATTAAATACAATAGCTTTCAGGATGAATCTCAACAAAAACCTGAGTTTGGTGCTGACAGCTTTTGTGCTTTCGCAGGGTGCCCGGGCAGAGACGCCTGCTCCTCCAGCACCGCCGACATCAACACCGGCACCGGCGCAACCTGCAACAGCCCCTGCTGAAACGGTGGCGCCGGCGGCAGAAAACCCGTCAGCCTTGCCTGCGGGCACCCACCCGACCGCCGCCAAGCTGGTGGAACAAAACCCGTTAGCGCAGACTTTCGACGCGCCGCCCGCAAAACAGATCAACGACGCCGACCTGTGGCAGCGCATCCGCCGCGGCTTCACCATGGCGGACCTGGATTCGCCACTGGTTCAGCAACATGAAACCTGGTATTCGACCCGTCCGGATTACATCCAGCGCTTCGTCGATCGCGGTTCTAAATACCTGTTCCATGTGGTGGAAGAGGTCGAGCGTCGTGGCATGCCGATGGAAGTGGCGCTGCTGCCCATCATCGAAAGCGCCTTCAATCCGCAGGCCTATTCCCGCGCCAAGGCCGCAGGCATGTGGCAGTTCATTCCGTCAACCGGCAAGAATTTCGGCCTGAAGCAGGATTGGATGGCCGATAACCGCCGCGACGTACTGCTCTCAACAAATGCCGCCCTGGATTACCTGGAAAAGCTCTACGGCATGTTCCAGTCGTGGGAGCTGACCTTTGCGGCCTATAACTGCGGCGAAGGTTGTGTTGGCCGCGCCATCCAGAAAAACCAGCGCAAGAACAAACCGACCGACTACCTGAGCCTCAACCTGCCGCCCGAGACTCGCCACTATGTCCCCAAGCTGATCGCGGTGAAGAACATCGTCTTGTCCCCCGGC
>JAEUNB010000312.1 GCA_016790625.1 Betaproteobacteria bacterium
AATGGATTGCGCCGTTTTTCGGACCGCGACTCACGACAGCATTGGGAGAAATCAAAACGCTGTTCGATCCGAAAGGCTTGATGAATCCCGGCAAGATCGTCAATCCGCCGAAACAGGATGATCGCTCGCTGTTCCGTTTCAAGCCGGGTTATGAAACGGAAAAGCTGAACACTGCGCTGGACTGGTCCGAATTCGGCGGCTTTGCGCCGGCAGTCGAGATGTGCAACAACAACGGCCATTGCCGCAAGTTCGACGCCGGCACCATGTGCCCCAGCTATCGCGCCACGGGCGACGAGCGGCATCTCACGCGCGGGCGCGCGAACACGCTGCGGCTTGCCGTCTCGGGCCAACTGGGCGCGGACGGGTTGGCGTCCGAAGCGGTCAAGGAGGCGATGGATCTTTGCGTCGGCTGCAAAGGCTGCAAGCGCGAATGCCCCACCGGTGTGGACATGGCGAAGATGAAGGTGGAATTTCTTCATCAATACAAACGGCGGCATGGCCACACGCTGCACGACAAGCTGGTCGCTTATATGCCGCGCTACGCGCCGTATGCGTGGACCTTCGGCTGGCTGATCAATCTGCGCAATGTCATTCCGGGCGTGGCGGCGATGACGGAGAAGCTGACCGGGTTTTCAGCCAAACGAAGATTGCCGCTTTGGCGGCGGCCGTTGCTGTCGTCGGTCGGCACCGCGCGCTGGCAGAAAGCGATGCGTGCCGCCAAGTTCGCCGGCGAGGAAGCCGGTTACGATGCGTCGCGCGATGTAGTGCTGTGGGTGGATACCTTCAGCAATTATTTCGAAGGGCCGGGTCGAGATTTTCCCGGCACCAGCGCGGAGGCGGCAGCGATCGTGCTGCACAAGGCGGGCTACAACGTCGACATCATCGGTGGCGCCACCGGCGAGCGGCCTTTGTGTTGCGGACGAACCTTCCTCGCCACCGGTATGGTCGATGAAGCCAAGAAGGAAGCGCGACGCACCATCGCGGCATTACGGCCTTATGTCGAGCGCGGCGTGCCGATCATCGGCCTGGAACCATCGTGCCTGCTGACGCTACGCGATGAATTCAAATCGATGCTGCCGGGTGAAGAGACCGACGATCTGGCGAAGCGCGCTTTCCTGCTGGAGGAATTCCTTGTCGCCGAAAAGAAAGCCGGACGATTCGATCCTGCGCGACTCGAACTGAAACCGCTCGATTCAACCGAAGCGCTGCTCCACGGCCACTGCCATCAGAAAGCCTTCGGCGCGATGAGCGCGGTGGAGGAGGTGATGTCGTGGGTGCCGGATCTGAAAGTCACGACGGTAGAGTCGAGCTGCTGCGGGATGGCCGGCGCGTTCGGCTATGAAGCCGAGCATCACGAGGTGTCGATGAAAATGGGCGAGCTGTCGCTGCTGCCTGCCGTTCGCAACGCCGATGCGAAGACGATGATTGTCGCCGACGGTACCAGTTGCCGCCATCAGATCGCTGACGGCGCGCAGCGTGAAGCGATTCATGTCGCGGTGGTGCTGGCGCAGGCGATGGTGAAGATGGTGGCGACGAAGTAGCTTGCCCGCACCAGAAATCGCAGATCGCCATTTGGCGCGCCTTTCCGGGCAAAAATGGCTGGAATGCCGCGCCAGTACTAGAGTTTCAATATCTTATGGAATACGCGGATTGTAGTTGCTTTCCATCTTCAATCCACCGGGAAATCCTTTCGCGACCGATTCCCACGGCGTGAATTTGAAGTTGGTGCTCTTCGATTGACCGCCGAACTGGTCACCCGCATAGCCGTCTTGTGTGATGAGCAAGCCGCCTTTGAAACCGGGCAGATTTACACTGGTCACATCAGCGCCATCGCATTCCTGCACGCCGTCTATTTTCTTTGCCTTGTTGGCGTCGATGCGAAAACTGCCGAGATAGCGATTACCGTCATCACGCGTGAAGACCACGAAGGTATCGTCCAGATCCGGCTTGGGGTCAACCGGCGGCTTACCGTGCGCCGTTCCCTGGCTTGATGCCAGCAAGTAGCCGCCGCCATCACGACCGTAGTAAATCGTCAAACCTTCGACGTCACGCGCTATCGGACTGGTGGGATCAAAGGCTCGCGTTTCGACAAACGGCTTTTCCTCGGCGCGATTTTGACCATTTTTCAAATGAATACGCCAGATGCCGACGTCCTCTTGTCCAACGTAGGCAATGCCGGTTTGCTGATCGACCGCAACGCCTTCGAAGTGAGGGCTAAAGTCGCGGGCGGGATCTTTCTTGTCTTGCTGGGTCAGGTCTTGCCCTTTGTAAACATAGGGGAAGCGCCATTCGGTGACGAACTTGGCGGACACCTTGCCTTCTGCGTTGCCTGTTAGCTCCCACATCGACACCACGGCCTCGCCATTCTGCGTAATCACGGCGTAGGTTTTGTCGGCGGTTCGGTCGCGATACAAACCGAGCCCATAGGCAGTGTGTTTGCCGTCATCGGGATTGGGCACCGAGCCGGAGGCGCGGTTGGCCGGATCGGGGCGCGTGGCGAAGAGGCGCGGCATATCTGCGGCCGTGATATCGACCAGCGGTGCTTTGGCGTTGCCATCAACGCGCCATACACGCAATTTGTCTGCGATACGATCGCTGGCCACCGCAATGTCGATGCGCTTGCCGGCGACGTTGAAGCCGTACTGTATGTCTACGTTATTGAAACGCTGACTGGCTTTGCCGCTCGCATCAACGGGTGGCACCAGGCTTTGCAAGGTACGGCCGGCGAGATTGTAAACGCGCATGCCGCCACGCTTGGCTGTGGCCACAACCAGCGACTTGCCGGCCTTCGATTTGTCGGGATGAATCCAGATAGCCGGATCATCCATGTCCGCATCGCCGCTTTCGGCGGCGACCTGTACGGTCGGGGTGGCTGTGCCGAGTTTTGCCGGCGCAACTGCGTGGGCCGCCGGGACGAGAACCATTGCGGCGACAGCCAGAATGCGATTGAGAAGTTTTTGTTGATCAGCGATCATGCGAGTTCTGCTCCTGGGTCAGTGTCTGGTAAGAGGTTCGCTGCGAATTTCGGCTACAGCGGACGGAGTTCGTGCAGCAATTCGGCCTGCAGCTGTGGTGTGCAAGCCAGCATGGTTCCATTCATCAAATCCAGCGGACGGCCAAGCGTATCCGTAACCACGCCACCGGCCTCCGTAACGATGGCAACACCGGCGGCGATATCCCAGGCGCTGACGCTCTGCTCCCAGTAAGCATCGAATCGACCACAGGCAACGTATGCCATGTCCACCGCACCTGCGCCCAGCCGCCGGATGCCACCGACCTTATGTGTGAGACGCACCATCTCGGCATGAAACTGCTCTTGGCGTGGTTTGCCCATAAATGGAATACCCACGCTGAGTACGGCTTGTTCGAAACCTTGGCGCTTGGAGATACGGATCGGCGCGCCGTTGAGAAATGCGCCACTGCCTTTCTCCGCCCAGAACAATTCGTCCAGCATCGGTATGTAAGTCACGCCGGCAATCACCTGGCCGTTCTCTGCCAGCGCTATGTTGACGGCGAATATCGGCAACCCGATCAGGAAATTGGCGGTGCCGTCGAGCGGATCGACGATCCAGGTGCGCGCCTTATTGCTGCCCTCGACCAAACCGCCTTCTTCGCCGAGAAAGCCATAGTCCGGATGAGCCGCAGACAAAATTGATTTGACGGCTTCTTCCGCGCGCAAATCGGCAATGGTGAAAGGATCGGCCGGTCCGCGCTTGTGCTTGATTTCCAGCGTGGCGATTTCGGCGAAGTCGAGCTTCAGTCGTTCGCCGGCCGTTCTCGCGGCGCGGATCATCAGTTCCAATAAAGGTGAAACGTTGCTCACAATCAATCCCTCAATTTGGTGCGCCACAAACTGGTGGCAAGAATCAGCGAGACTACCGAGGCGCCGATCCAGAAATAAATGGCGCTGCTGAAATCATAGTGTCGGGTGCCGTTGATCATGGTGATGCCGTTTTCGATCAAGCGGCCGCTTACTTTTTCCTGTATGGCCGCGCCGATATAGCTGAATACCCCGATCACTCCCATCGCTGCGCCCGCCACGCGCTTGGGGCAGATATCGGTGGCGAACAAGCCGCCCAGTGAAGTGACCAGTCCCGTCATGCCGACACCGAACAGCACCATGCCGATGACCAGCAGCGTAGTATCGCGTGGCCCAAAGAAAATCAATCCGAGTCCGATCAGTTCCAGAATTGCGAACAGCAGATTGCAAGGTGGCCGGCGGGCGTTAAACAGGGTATCGGATGCAAATCCGTAACCAACCGCGCCGACCACACCGGCAATGGTGCTCACCATCAGTATCACCCCGGCTTCAGTCAGCGAATAACCCCGCACCTCCTGGAGATATAAAACACCCCAGCTGTTGATGGCGTAGCGAGTGACATAAATCATGGCGCTGGCCATTGCCAGTACCCATATCGCCGGAATTTTGAGAATCGACAACTGGGTGCGAAAAACACTTTCGGCGGCAGGTTTGGCCTCGGAGGCCCAGCGATCATTGCGCCAATCGGCGACTGCCGGTAAGCCCAGCGTTTGCGGTCGGTCTTCGACCAGCATCCAGTAAGCGATTGCCACCAGAATGCAGATCAGTGCCGGCCAGAAGTAGCCATACTGCCAGCCGAAGGCCGTGATCAGCATGGTCACAAAAACGAAGGTAAGCCCCTCACCGATGGAATGCGCGGTACTCCATATGCCATAGCAACGGCCGCGTTCGCTGATTGAGTACCACTGCGTCATCGACACCACGCCTGCGGGTGCGCCAAAGCTCTGGAACCATCCATTAAGTCCCCAGAAAATAGTCGCCATGACCACGGTGGTGGAGTAGCCCATGCCAAAGTTGCATAGTGCTGAGATAAAAAGTCCGACCGCCAGAAAACGTTTCATGTTGGCGTGGTCGGCGAGGAAGCCATTGGTCAGCTTGCCCAATGCATAGGTGTAGAACAGGGCGGAGCCAATGACGCCGAGCTCGGCTGGCGAAAATATGCCCGCGTCGATCAGGGGTTTCTTGACCATGCCCAATGTCAGCCGGCACATATAGCTCAGTCCGTAGCCGAGCGTGATCGCCAGCATGATGCGCAGTCGGTAACGGCGGTAGAGCGTGTTTATTCGGCCGGTGTCGGTGATGGGCGCCGCGTCGGCTCCGGTGGCGAAGAATTTCAGCAATGCGCGCATGGATCCGATTCGCTGGTGGCAACTGCCATCATCGCAAGGTGGGTATGATAAAGCTCTGATCAGTCACCGGTCCGCCGCGTGGCCAGCGTTGCGTGACGGTCTTGGTTCGGGTGTAAAACCGCACGCCGTCCATGCCGTACTGGTTCAGATCGCCAAAGCCTGAGCGCTTCCAGCCGCCGAAGCTGTGATAGGCCACCGGCACCGGAATCGGCACGTTGATGCCGACCATACCCACTTCAACCCGGTCGGCAAATTCACGCGCAGCGTCGCCGTTGCGGGTGAATATCGCGACACCGTTGCCATAGGGATGCTTTGAGGCCAGTTGCAACGCTTCATCGAAGGTTTGCGCGCGTACCATCTGCAGCACGGGGCCAAATATTTCTTCCTGATAACTCTTCATCACCGGCTTGACGTGATCGAACAGCGATGGCCCGATAAAGAAGCCGCGCTCGTGTCCGGCAAGCGAAAATCCGCGGCCATCCAGCACCAGTTCTGCGCCTTCCTCAACGCCGATGCGAATGTAATTTTCGATGCGGGCCTTGTGTGCCGCACTGATCACCGGGCCGTAGTGAACCGATGGGTCAGTACTGGCGCCGATTTTCAAGGCCTTGATGGCAGCAATGAGGCGCGCACGCAGCATGACAGCAGTCTGTTCACCTACCGGCACCACCACCGGCAGGGCCATGCAGCGTTCGCCTGCAGAACCGTAAGCGGCGCCAATGATGTCCGCCACCGCCTGATCCAGATCGGCGTCCGGCATCACGATGCCGTGATTTTTGGCGCCACCCATTGCCTGTACACGCTTGCCCGATGCACCGGCCTGCTGAAACACCGATTGTGCGATGTCCGACGAACCGACAAAACTGACGGCCTTGATTTGTGGATGATGCAGGATTGCTTCGACACAATTCTTGTCACCATGCACCACGTTGAGTACGCCGGGCGGCAGACCTGCTTCGATCAATAGCTCGGCTAACCTCACGGACGTCGATGGATCGCGCTCCGATGGTTTCAGGATAAAGGCGTTGCCGCTGGCAATGGCAGGTCCCATCATCCACAAAGGGATCATGGCGGGAAAATTGAATGGGGTAATTCCGGCAACTACCCCCAGCGGCTGGCGCATGGAGTAGACATCGATACCACCGCCGGCACCTTGCGTGTACTCGCCCTTGAGCAAATGCGGGATGCCACAGACAAACTCGATGACCTCAAGACCGCGCTGAATATCGCCTTTGGCGTCAGCGATAACCTTGCCATGCTCGGATGAAAGCAGTGCCGCCAGTTCATCCATATGCAATTCGATCAACCGCTTGAACTCGAACATCACCCGCGCGCGGCGCTGCGGATTAACTGCAGCCCAGGCGGGCTGCGCAGCGATGGCGCTGCGCACGGCATCGTCCACCTCCTCTGCGGAAGCAAGGGGCACCTTTGCCTGCACATCGCCGGTATTGGGGTCGAAGACGTCAGCGTAGCGTCCGGACCTGCCGATAACTCGGCGTCCATCGACGAAATGACAGACGGTGCGCATGGCGACGATGGCGTCGGGTGCATTCATTTTTTCTTCAGCATCCATTCGTGCGCCGGGTCGTTGCGAAAAATCCACTGCCGCGTTGGGCCGGCCATCACGTTCAGGTAGTAGAGGTCATAGCCGTGCGGGGCGCCGACCGGATGATAGCCGCGCGGCACCATGACGACGTCGCCGTCCTGAACGCAGATGGCCTCGTCGAGGCTGAGATCGTCGGTGTAAACGCGCTGGAATGCGAAGCCTTGTGGCGGATTTAGGCGATGGTAGTAGGTTTCTTCCAGCGCCGTTTCTTCATCCACCTTCGCGGTGTCATGCTTGTGCGGCGGATAGCTGGACCAGTTGCCGCCGGGTGTAATGACTTCTACCACCAGCAAGCTGTCGGCGGGTTCGGTCTGCGGCAATATGTTGCGCACGTAGCGGGTATTGGTGCCTTGTCCGCGCGTTTCGCGGGACATTGCCGAATCGGCGATGACGCGCGCTTCGCGTCCGGGCTTGCCGGGTGCTGAACAAATCGCGACTTCGGCTTTTGAGATTGCGAGAAAACGAAAGCTGCTGCCCGCCGGAATATATGCCGCGCCCGGCGCGGCATCCTCGAACACGCTTGCGCGTCCGCCGATTGTGCCCAGCTCATCGCCATCGACATGGAGCTTGACCTTGCCGGCAATGACCACCAAGCAAGTCTCGCGATCATTTTCGCCGCCGGCGAGACTTTGTCCCGCTTCAAGGTGATGAACCTTGAAGCCGACGTGCGACCACCCCGCGCTCTGCGGCGTAACTTCCAGCACGCCACCGTGAAGGTCTGGAGCATGTGGCCGGACGAGCAGGGCGCTCATGCTATCAGGCCGCCAATTTCAGGCCGGCTTCCGAGGCGCGCAAACGCAAGGTGCGCAGCCCGAGTTCGCCATACTTGCGTGGATCGGCCTTGGCCGGATCCTGCTCCGCTTCGACGACGATCCAGCCCGAGTAGTTGATGTCTGCCAAGGCGGACATCACAGCGGCATAGTCGAGATCGCCATCTCCGGGAACGGTAAACATTCCGGCCAGCACCCCTTCGAGGAAGCTGCCGTCGCCATCGATCAGCCGTTCGTACACCTTGCCGCGCACGTCCTTGCAATGAACATGCGCAATTCGTTCCGGATACTGTCTTATCGTCTCAACGGGATTCAAACCACCCAACGCCGCATGACCGGTATCCAGTGTCAGTCCCACCGAGGGACGGGTATTCTCGATGAAGGCGCGCATGTCTTCCGGCCGCTCGACCACGGTGCCCAAGTGGTGATGATAGGCAAAGCGCATTCCTTGGTCGCGAATGTAATCGGCCAGTGTCGACATATGTTCGCCGAAGCGGATCCAGCTGGCTTTGTCCAATCGGGGTGTGGTTGCGACTGGCTTGGATTTGTCGCCGTGAATCGCATTGCTGGTCTCGGCGTAAACAAAAACGTTGCTGCCCATGGCTTTCAGTAACGCCAGGTGCGGCTGAATCGCGGCAATTTCTTCCTTTGCGGTACGCACCAGCAAATTGCCACTGCACCAGCCACCAACCAACGTAAGGCGGTAGCTGTCCAACAAGGGCTTCAATTTCATCGGATCGCGCGGAAATACGCCGCCAAGCTCAATGCCTTCAAAGCCGATATCACGGGCATCCGACAGTACCTTGGAGAGTGGTGTATCGCCACCCAGCTCCGGCATGTCGTCGTTAATCCAGGCGATAGGGCTTACGCCGAATCGAATTGCCATTTCCTCAGTCTCCTGTGCGTTGCTGTTTGATTTTTTCGTCATATGCCGCGCGCGCAGCAGCTACTGCCGGCCGGCTTGACACTTCGGGAACGGCCACGTCCCACCATGTGCCGCCCGCCTGCGTTGAAATGGCGGGATCGGTGTCGATGACGATGACGAAAGTTCGATCGCTGTTCTTTGCCTCAGCCATGGCCGCATCGAGTCCTGCAATATCGTCTACCTTGCGCGCGTTCGCCCCCATGCTGGCGGCGTGCGCCGCGAAATCGATATCCGGCAGAACCTTGTTTTTGCTATCGACCAGGAGATTGTTGAATGGTGCGCTGCCAGTTGCCTGCTGCAAACGATTGATGCAACCAAACCCGCGATTGTCGAGCACCACGATGGTCAGCTTCATGCCCAGCATTACTGACGTCGCAATCTCCGAATTCATCATCAGGTAGCTGCCATCGCCCACCATCACATATACATCCCGATCAGGCTCAGCCATTTTTGCGCCCAGCCCACCGGCAATTTCGTAGCCCATGCAGGAGTAACCGTATTCGACGTGATAGCCACCTTTGGCGCGTGTTCGCCATAGCTTGTGAAGTTCGCCCGGCAACCCGCCGGCGGCGCATACCACCACTGCGTTTTCAGTAGCCTGGCGCCACACGGCACCAACGACTTGCGCATCTGACGGCAGCCTATCGACGGCGGTCGATAGGGGAGAAGTTGCGAGCGTCCATTGCTGGTTCCACGTTTCAATTTCGGCGGACAGTCGCTTGGCCCATGCAGCCGGTGCACGCCATCCGGCGAGCCGCGATTGCAACGCGACGAGTGCAGTACCGGCATCGCCCATCACGCTTACGGCGCCGTGTTTATGCGCGTCAATATCCGAGGTGTTGATCTGAGCCAGCATACGACCTTCGGCGGCGAACAAAGCCCTCGAACCTGTCGTGAAATCCTGCAAACGAGTGCCGATACCAATGATGAGATCGGCGTTTTGTGCGGCGCTGTTGGCAGCGGATGTGCCCGTGACTCCGATGCTGCCCAGATTGCCGGGGTGATCCCAAACCAGCGAGCCTTTGCCTGCCTGCGTTTCACCGACGGGAATACCGGTTGCGCGCGCAAAGTCGTCCAGCGCTTGCTCTGCGTCGCTATACCGTACGCCGCCACCGGCAATAATTAGCGGCGCAGTGCATGCCTTGAGCAGCGAGGCGAGATGGTCCAGCTCCACCGGGTCGGCGGGTTGCTTGCGGAAGCGCCAAACATGAGGCTCGAAGAAAGCAGCCGGGTAATCGAATGCCTCGCACTGAACATCCTGACAAAACGCGACGGTGGCCGGACCGCATTGGCTGGCATCGAACAACATGGACATCGCGCGTGGCAATGCGTCGATGACTTGTTCGGGTCGCGTGATGCGATCGAAGAATCGCGAGACCGGGCGAAAGCAGTCGTTGGCACTGAGCGTGGCATCGCTGTTGAATTCGATTTGCTGCAACACTGGATCTGGCCGACGGCTGGCAAAGACATCACCCGGAATAAAAAGAATCGGCAGGCGATTGACATGAGCCAGCGCAGCAGCAGTGACCATGTTGGTGGCACCAGGACCGATTGATGTCGTGCAAATCATCGCACGCCGGCGACGCGATTGTTTGGCATAGGCAATCGCCGCATGGGCCATCGCCTGCTCGTTATGTGCCCGATATACAGGAAGCTGTTCGCGGCTGGCATAAAGCGCCTCGCCCAAGCCTGCGACATTGCCGTGTCCAAAGATCGCCCATACACCGGCAAAGTAGGGCAGTGTTCCTGCCTCAGTCTGTACCAGTTGCTTGGACAGGTATCGCACCACAGCTTGCGCCGCAGTCAGTCGGACGGTTTTCATGCCGCGCGCTCAGCGGGCGAAGCGGTGAGTGCGGCCGCGCGTGCCCGACGCCATGCCTGGACAAGCGTGGATAACTTGTTCGCCAGCGCCAATGTCGCGGCTTGATCGTCGATGTTGTTCGAAAACCATTCGTGCGCGACGCTGTTGAAAATGGTGCGGCCAACGGCGAATCCCTTGACAATATCAAATGTTGCGGCCACGTCGAACGAGGCCATCAACTCTTCTTCTGGTGCGGACAGCCCCAGTAGCACTACACCGCGGCACAGGCGATCGTTGTCGTTGATTGCGTTCTCGATATTGCGCCAGGCCAGTGGGTCAGTGGCAGGTTCGAGCTTCCACCAGTCCGGACGAATGCCCAAATCGTAGATTCGGCGGATGGCGCGGGCAACGGTCATATTGTCTACACTGCTTCCTGCAGGCAGGATGACCTCCAGTAATAGTTCGTGGCGTGTTTTGCGGCAGGCGTCGAAGAGACGCAATAACTGACGCTCTTGTCTGTCGCGCAAGTCTGCAGGATCGTCTGGATGGTAGAACACAAGGCATTTGACCACGTGATTAAGCGGCCATTCCGCCAGTTCCGTGGCGACATCTGGCGAGCACTCAAACGCAAGTGGACGCGATTTCGGCTCTTCGATCGGACGCCCAATCCAGTATGGGTGATCGGCGGCCTCGGCAAGCGCATTGAAACCGTAACGCCCATCCAGCAATACGCCAAAACATCCATTACCACCTGCCACTTTATCCACAGCATGCAGTGCAAGGGTTTTGAAGGCCTGTATTCGGGATGCATCCGCACCCAGCTCCTGCACCAGATCTTCAAACTGGCTGCGATGATCCATAGCCAGTATGGTGAGTTCGCCGTAGTGGCGGTCGCGCGTGGTTGCCCAGTGCGTATGCTCCAGCGCCGCATCCTGGCGAAGTACGAAATTAACTTTCGGTGACGCCAGAAATTGCTCGAGCTCTTGCCAGGTGGGCATGGCTGGGGCACAACCATGCCGGGACACGACGATGGCCCCACAGGCGTTTCCCCAGGTGCAGCAAAGCTGCAGCGCCTCGCCGCGCAGCCAGCCGCGCAGAAATCCGGCCATGAAGGCGTCGCCCGCGCCCAGCACGTTGAAAACTTCCACCGGGAAACCGCCAACAACAATGCCGTTGGCACCGTCGTCGGCAATAGCTTGCGGAAAGGCGACGCAGCCTTGTGCGCCACGTTTGCACACCAGTACAGCGGTGGTTTGTTGACGAACCTGCTGCATTGCGATGGTTGTATCGGTACTGCCGCCGAGAATATGAAACTCTTCTTCGGTACCAACAATCAGGTCGCAAAGCGGCAAAACGCGTTGAAGTTGCCGAGTCACGGCTTCGTGGGCAACAAACCGGTTCTCGCCCATATCGCGACCGGTCAGCCCCCATAGCACCGGACGGTAGTCGATATCGAATACCACGTGTCCCCCCGCAGCTTTTGCCGCGCGCACGGCCTTCATGCTGGCAGCAAATACGGCGGACTGGGACAGGTGTGTACCGTTGATCAATACCGCCTTCGCGGAAGCAATCCATGACTCGTCGACATCCGACTCGGTCAGCGTCATATCGGCACAATTTTCGCGGTAGAAAATCAGCGGGAACGTTTCGCGATCGCGAATGCCGAGCACGACCAGTGCGGTCAGGTGATCTTTGTCGGCAATGACGCCCTGAACATCAACCCCTTCACGCGCCAGTTGTTCGCGAATGAAGCGACCCATGTGGTCCGCACCCACGCGAGTCAGCAGTCCGGTTTTGAGTCCAAGCCTTGCACCACCTGCGGCGGTATTGGTGGGGCTGCCGCCGATGTATTTGGCGAAAGACCCCATGTCTTCCAGGCGTCCGCCAACTTGCTGGCCGTACAAATCCACGCTGGAGCGTCCAATCGCGATCAGATCTAGTGCTGGATGATTGCTTGTCATGCGCTAGTCCGGATTTGACGTCGAAATGCTATCGATTTGGTCCATACGTTAAAATGTAACATATTTTCCAAATTAAATGCAAATGCAATTTTTGTGCTATTTGGCGATTTCGTGCGATATGCGTCGTCGTGCTATGTCGATTTGCCGCGCTTGGTTTTGCGTTCCGTGCGGGTGCTTTCGAAAGCCAGGTCAATGACCAATACCTGTGCGAGACAAATCGATGCGGCTAACGATCGAAAGGTCCGAACTTCGGATTCCCTGACTTGCAGGACCAGGCTGGCCAGTTTCGAGATCGGGCTGACGAGGCTATCGCTGATCGAGAGAATTTTTGCCCCGCGAGTAGCCGCCAATTCGACTGCTTCAATGCTTTCTGCTGCGTAAGGTTGATAGCTCACGGCTATCAGCACATCCTTGGGACCAATGGTCTGCATCTGCAGCTTGCTGAGGCCGGCAACGCCGTCGACAAACATGGTGCGCTTGTTCACCTGCTGCAGCGAGTAGGCGAGGTAGGAGGCGACCGGAAACGAGCGTCTGAAGCCGATCACATAAACCATGTCCGCCTTGTCGATCATGCTTACCGCTTCCGCCAGATCGGCCTGACTTACGGTCTGCGAGAGGTTTTGAAGTGCGATGGTATTGCCTTCGATGAACTCGGCAAGCACCTCGGCATGGCCGCTGCTTTTCTTGCGGCTTACGCCCGCGTTGAAGTGGCGCACTCGCTCGCCATAGCCGACGGCGGCGTTGCCGGATAGCAGGTTGTCGCGGAACACACGCTGCATCTGGCTGGCTCCCGGATAGCCGAACTCTTTGGCAAACCGGACAATGGCCGAGGGCTGCACGCCGGCGCGCTCCGCAATCACAGACAGTGTTTCGATCGCCAGCTCATTCGGCTCATCCAGAACGTAGCGTGCAATCTGCTGTAGACGCTTGCTCAAGGTTCCATGGCGTTCCAGTATCGCGTTGCGCAGCTCTTCGGCAGTCGCTGGCGGGGTGGTTTTTTGAACCATTGGCGTCCCTTGGGGCATAGTTTTTTGGAATATTCATTCTACGCGCAAGTGGTTGGCGTGAGTTGAAAAAATATTCTGAAAATTTTATATTTGGAATATGCATATTACAATATTAGAAATCTGCGATAACCGTACGCAGGAGGCCGAAGAATGATCAGCGTAGCAATAATGGGTGTGGGTCGCATGGGCTCGATTCACGCCCGCAATATCGCCACCAATCCCCGACTCAGGCTCAAATACGTTGTCGACCAGAACGGTGATGCAGCGCGACAACTTGCTCACGAGCTGGCTGCCGTTCCTGCGACAATGGCGCAGGTGCTGGGTGACTCGGATATCAAAGGTGTATTTGTGACCAGTTCAACCAGCACGCACCTTGATCTCACGCTTGCCTGCCTGCGTGCGGGCAAGGCAGTGTTCTGCGAAAAGCCACTGGATCTCGATCTCGCCAAAATACAGGTTTCTGCAACGGAACTTTCGGCGGCAACCAGCTCGTTGTTTGTTGCTTTCAATCGCCGCTTCGACCCACATTTTCAGAAGTTGAAGGCGCGCATTGCCGCAGGCGACATTGGCACTTTGGAGAGCCTGCATATCGTCAATCATGATCCGGCGCCGGCGGCACATGCCTTTATTCCCACCAGCGGCGGTCTATTCAAGGATTTCACCATTCATGACTTTGACATGGCGCGCTGGCTGCTCGACGAAAAGATCACACAGGTATTCGCGTGGGCCAGCTGCCTGATTGATCCTGTCGTGGCGGAACTGGGCGACTTCGATACCGCCAAGCTTGTACTGCGCTGCGAATCGGGGAAGCTCTGCATGATCAGTAACAATCGCCGCAGTGGCTATGGCTACGATCAGCGCATCGAGGCGTTTGGCTCAAAGGGCGCTGCGCGCGTCGATAACGTGTTCAAGTCGGCAGTTTCCGTTTGGGGAAAAGACGGCATGCTTGCCGATCAATTTCCATTCGCTTTCATGCATCGCTATGCCGATGCCTATCGCGCAGAAGTCGATCATTTTGCCGATGTACTGACGGGTGTAACGCTGCCCGCAACCGGCTATCAGGCCAGTGTCGACTCGCTGATCTTGGCGGAAGCGGCAGCGACATCAGCAAAGACCGGCGCGCCGGTGAACCTTTAAGCTACTTCAGGAAAGAACATGCAAAATATTGCGATTTTGGGTGCGGGCCGCATCGGCCGCATACATGCCCATAACGTTGCCGCGCAAGGCCTCAGATTGAAGTATGTGGTCGATCCAATGGCAGATGCGGCTGCCAGTCTTGCTGCGGAAGTTGGCGCCATGGTGGGTGGTCTGGAAACTGCGTTGGGTGATGCGAGCATTGCCGGCGTCATCATCGCGAGTTCCACCGATACGCACTTGGACTACTGCCTTCGCGCCGTGGCGGCGGGTAAGGCGGTTTTCTGCGAAAAGCCGATCGACCTCGATCTTGCACGCGCGCGCGGGGCCCAAAAGGAACTGAATTGTGCGAAGGCTCGCCTGTTTCTCGGCTTCAATCGTCGATTCGATCCGCACTTCCAGGCGCTCAAGTCGAAACTTGCGGCCGGTGTTGTGGGGAAGCTGGAGACGCTGCATATCACCAGCCACGACCCGTCGCCGCCGCCGATTGCGTACGTCAAGGTGTCGGGCGGGCTGTTCAAGGACATGGCCATTCACGATTTCGACATGGCGCGCTGGTTGCTCGATGAGGAGCCGACGGCCGTATTTGCGTCCGCCAGCTGCCTGGTCGATCCAGCTATTGGCGAAGCGGGTGACGTGGATACAGCGAAAACACTGCTTCGCACTGCGTCCGGCAAATTGTGCGTGATCAGTAATAGCCGCCGATCGGGCTACGGTTATGACCAGCGGCTTGAAGCGTACGGCTCGGGAGGTCTCATTCGCGCGGACAATGTGCTGGAAAGTACGGTGTCTCGGTGGCAGGAGCAGGGTGCAGCAAGTGACTTGTTCCAGAATTTCTTTCTTGATCGCTATGCTGATGCCTATCGGCGCGAGATGGCGCATTTCGCGCGGATTCTCAGGAGCGAAGTCGAGCCCTCGGTGGGCTATGCCGATGGTGTAGCCGCACTGGCACTGGCTGAAGCGGCGGCAGAGTCGGTTCGTACCGGGAAAGTCGTGTCGCTATAGCGCTGCCGTCGTCTGGGCAACGATAAAGGCAAAAGGCTTACGCGGGATCAATGCCGTAGTAGCCCCTGCCCTGCCGATGGCGCTCCAGGCGCTTGAGTTCGCCGGGGTCTGACAGCCTGTCCCAAGTGCGTGCACCGTTACTCAAGTCTTTTCGCCTGAGCACCAATGGCTTCCAGACCGACTCTCCTTGGATGTCGTGCAATGTGTAGGTGAGGGTTGGTTCGGGGCTCATGGTGAAGCTGATGACACCGACATTTTCGCTGCGCGACCAGACATCGCGTACGCGCACCTCGGGCACCTGGCGCGTAAATTTGCTGGCCGGCATCTGTGCCAGCGGTGAGCTGCAAAAATCGTAAATGTCGTAGCCACCCGATTGCGAACGCGGTATGCAGTTCAGTTCGCCCATGTGTGAGTCGCCGGAAATGCACACCACGCCGGATACGGCCTTATCGCGAATGAAATCGAATATCTCGTTTCGCTCGTGCATAAATACTGCCCACGAATCGCCGCCTTTCTCTTTCTCGGCGGATGACCAGCCGGTGCCGGATACCAGAATCTTGAACGGTGCTGTACTTGAAAGTAAAGCAGCCTTCAGCCAGGCCTTTTGGCGCGCACCTAGCATGGTCTTGGCTGGCCCATCTTTCGCATCACTATCGTCCCGATGGTAGCGGCCATCAAGAAAAAAGAAGTCGACCCCGCCATACGATTGCTTGAAATAAATGCCTGGATTGTCGGCTTCGCCATAGGAGGGATTTGCCCAATAGTTCTTGAATACCTCCAATGCTTGCGGCTTTATCGGGTTGCTGCCATCGGAGTCGTTGAAACCGAAATCGTGATCGTCCCAAATCGCCAGTTGCGGCGTCGAACGCAGCAGCGGCACCAAATGGTCGACGACGCGGCCGCGCCGGTACAGGTCGGCAATATTGTGTGGCTGATCGCTGTCGGCATAAATGTTATCTCCCAGCCAAAGAAACAGATCCGGCTCGAGTTTCTGTACTGCCGCGAAAATGCGTTGCTGATTGTCGTATTGCACACGGCAGCAAGAGCCGAAGGCAACACGAAAATCGGCCGGCTCTGCAGGAGCAGTGGTTGTCTTGTGCGGCAACGGCTGGAATTTGTCGAGCTGACCGTCGTAACGAAGGCGGTAGTAATAGGTTGTCGCCGGCAACAGATTGTCGGCGCGTAGCACAACGCAGTAGTCGTCGCGGGCGTTGGCGCGTGCCGAGGCCCCACTCAGCACCTTCCTGAAATCGCGATCCGTCGCCACTTCAAGCCTAACGTCAAATTCGCCGCTGGCCCGTACCCATACCGTAACGTGGTTGGGGCCGGGCGCTCCAATCATCGGTCCCTGCATGGCACGTGGATAACCCAGCACCTTGGCCAGCGTACTGGTTGCCTGAGAGAGCAACGCCGAGGCTCCAATTCCCTTCAGTAGCGCTCGGCGGTTCAATGTTGTCGACATGACTTATCCAAGTATGTTGTGCGGCAAGTTACGCGCACGATGGTCAGGATTTTGCAGGATTTGTCAGCTTGCGATTGACGATGTTCTGAAAGGTCTTGAAGTTGCAGAGCGTTGGGTCATGCTTTTCGCCGCATCCGGGAATAGGGATATAGACCTGAGCAGGAGGATTAGCTTGATTCAAGGGTGTCAGGTTGCGCAATTGATCCATGCTCTGCGTCTGGAAAAAAGCTCGCACGTAGGTTTCGCCTTTGCCGTTGCTCAGCAACTCGAATCCCAACGCACCGCCGGGTGGCAGCGAGTCTGGCGGATAATCAGCAGGCAGCCAGTGCAGATCGAAGTAACCTCCCAAGGCAGCGACATTGGTGTCGTGCCCTGCCAGCAAGGTCAGGCGAGCTTTGTTTGATTTCTCACCAAGCGCTTCGACTATCCGCTTTGCAATGGGCGCGGCATAGCGCTCGGCTACATAGGGAGACCGCACTTCGTAGAAAAATTTGGTGGTGTGAAAGCGTAACATTTTCTGTATGTCCGCCTTTGTCGCGCGACCCCAGCCAACTTCGGCGATCGGTTTGCCTTCGACGTATTCGAGCAAAAACGTTTGTGCTGCGGTGGATGCCATGCCGAGACCGCCTTCCAACGCAGGTTTGCCCTCCTCACCGGAAATGATCTCGGATGACAGGTCGGCAATGGTGCAACCTTCCTTGGCCACATTTTTGCTGCAAACCGGCGGCGCACAGCAATCCATCACACGTTGCAACACCTTGAACTCTTCATTGTGCGCAACGATCTCCTCCTCGAGTTTTCCCTTTGGCGCGCGACGCAAAGATGCGCTCTTTGCCAAGGTGCCGTCAATTTTTGCACCCGAGTTCAGCGGATGAAAAACGGGATCATCGTTCTCGGTTGCAGGAAAACTGACCGTAGTTCCGCACCCAGGGGCCAACCCCTCGACAAACGATTTTGCTGTCTTGATCGCCCGCGATTTCCCACTGGCCCACACCGAGACGGCATCACCCAGGCAACCATTCGCAGGCAATAGACCGCGCGTCGCTAGCAGCTGGCGGTTGTAGATACCCATCAGCCGGGCGCCTTCCTCGCCATGAGGAGTGAGTTCGCCGATCGGGGTGGACCATGCTGGCCAAGGCTGCGCAGTCGTGCCCTTGGGGGTGGGGTGGTCCTTGGTCGGCGGACGGACGCTGTGACGCATCAACATCACCACCCGCTCCAGCTTGAGATCTTGCGTATTTGCGCTTGGTGCGGCACTGGCTGCAAGCGCAAGAGCCTGCGTACCCAAAATCAGTGTTGATGCAATGCAGCTCAAGATTGATATGCGCATGCTTCTTTCCTTTCGGAAAAAAAAACAGCGCGACGGGTGCACGCCGCGTCGCGCTGTGACCGCAGGTTAGAGGTTTTTAGTATGAATAAGACACGCCTAGCCGATAGGAACGACCGAAGCGCTCCGTTTCAACGAGGCGGTTGCGATTTTGCGCGTAGCGGAAGTCCTCATGGTTATTAAGGTTGTTACCCTCGAGGAATACCTGAAGTTCCTTGGAGAAGTTATAGGCGGCGCGTGCGCTGAGCACACCTTGCTCGCCAGTGTAGACGTCTGCCCGCGGCGCAGAGCCGACAAATTCAAGATACTCGGACTGGTACGAATAAGCCAAGCGTCCCGCAAAACCGTATTTCTCGTAGTAGACCTGTGCACTGCCTATGCGTTTGGATTGAAGGAACAAAGGCAATTTGTCGCTGCGGCCCGGAACGTTGGTCTCGCCTTTAACGAAGGTCAGGTTCATGTTGAAGCCAAAACCGTCGAAAGGAGAGGGCAGGAAGGTGAATGGTTTCTGGAAGTTGAACTCCAGGCCGGTGAGCTTGGAGCTGTCGGCATTGCGCGGTTGCGTGATTGATGCATTGGTTAGTGCAACGCCACCGAACGTGCCACTACCGACGCTGGTCGATACAAAGATCGGATCCTTGATTCGCTTGTGGAACAGACCCACGGATACGCCGCCAAGATCGGGGAAGTAGTATTCGAGCGAAGCGTCGAAATTAACCGCTGACAAAGGCTTCAGATCGGGGTTGCCGCGGGTGACGGAGTTGCTAGCTGTGTCTACAGCAACGGTAGGTGCAATCTTGTCGTAATCCGGCCGGCCGATAGCCGTCGTGATGGCGCCGCGCGCTTGCAGATTCCGTGAAAACTCGTATTTGGCATTCACGCTTGGGAACAAGTCGGTGTAGCGGCTGCGGCCAAAGCTGTTGAAGGTGTCGTTCAATGTCGACGCGCCGGTGATGGCGATCGCTTTGAAGTTGCCGTCGGTCTTTTCCACACGTACGCCGGGAATGACAGTCAGCGCACCGGGATTGAACGTCGCCATGACATAGGCGGCGCTGACTTTTTCGCGAATGGCGTAGTCGGCACCGAGCGAATCCGACAGCGACGCTGCGTTGTCCACCGTGAACACTCCCGGGTTGGCATTGAAAAAAGCGCGGGAAGCGTTGTAGTCAACGTAAGGACCAAAGACATAGCGGCTATCGAAGAAGCGTGCAGAGGAGGCGGTGGTCGCGCTGGCGAGATTGAACGTCGACCCGGTGTAGGTATAAGAGCGTCCGGACTGGTCGTTGAGTTTGTCGCGATCAATGTGCTTGGCACCGAACTTGATCGCGTTCAGCGAGCCCATATCGGTCATTGACCAGTCGTAATCAAGACGAAACTGGTTCAGATCTTCCTTGGCGTTGCGAAATTGCGCGCGATAGGTATTCAGCACGTAGCGCGATGCGTCCAGAGAGTTGGCGCTGGGGGTGAGGCCGAAAAGCTCGCCACCAAGCGTGAAGGTGCCTGACAGCGTGCTGGAACCGGTGCGGTAACGGAACTCGTCGCGAATTGGGTCTTTCTTGGTTGCGCGGGTGTTGCTGACCTGTGCCGTCAAGCGTCCCGGGCCTATGTCAAAATCGCCGCCCGCGGAAAGGGTCTTTGTATCTGTGATCTCATTGCGAAGGCGCAC
>JAEUNB010000416.1 GCA_016790625.1 Betaproteobacteria bacterium
CGCGATGTGTTTGTGGATACGCCGGTTAAGGTGACGGTACAAGATGCTCTCAACAATGTATCTAGTGCCACCGCCCGGGTTCGCCCGAACCTCATCACCAGCGAGGTCAAGATCGACGCGTTACCCACGCCGGGTTCAACCGATGTTGCTCGATGCCAGGATGGCACCACGATTTGCGCAGGCACTTTTGCCCGGGTTACGGCAAAGCTGGTCAATCCTGCCGGCGGCGTTGCCAATCGCAGCATTCGCTTCGATCTCGTCGCGGGCGCATTCGGTTTTGCAACCGACGCAGCGCTAAGTCAATTTGCGTCCACCGTGACGTTGACGACTGACGCGACAGGCCAAGTCCAGGCAATCATCCGCGCCAATGCCGATGCGAGTACCCAACCGGCAGCCTTGCGTGTTTTGGATGAGACCAGCGGTTCGCGTCAGTCGGTGGCGTTTACGATCGGGGGACGGAACCTCACAGTCATCCCGGCTAGGGTGACACTCACGGGTAACCAACGAGGGACCTGCGGCAGTGGTGCGGCTGACTTCCAGGTGTTTGGTGGGCGAGCGCCTTACTCGGTCACTGGTGTATCCCCATCGGTCACCGTCGATCCTCCGATGATCGGCACGACCGGCGGGAAATTCAGGGCTTCGGTGGGCGCGGTGATGAACTGCATCAACGCTATGCACAGCATTACGATTACCGATGCGCAGGGTACCGTCTTTGTCGTCCAGCTTGAAGTACAAGAAGGAACACAATCGCCACCGGCGCTTTCCATCGCTCCCAGCACCGTTACCATCTCTAGTTGCAGCAGTTTTGCTTCCGTTGTCTACACCGGTACCAATCTCGCCATTGCCGCGCCAAAAGAATTGACGGTAGCCGCCGGCACTTCCGTGCTGACTATCTCGCCTGGTAGCCGGGCTGTAAATGGCATTTACGCCGTCGGACTGACCAATGGCACGTCGACGGCGAGCATCGCGGTTACGCTGGCGAACCTGCCTGCAGCCGGGTGTCCTTAACCGGCAGAAGCCACCGCAATAGAGGCCCATGCAAGGTTTTACGTACATAGAATTGCTGGTAACGCTGGCCCTTATGGCGCTGCTCGCCTCGATCGCAGTACCATCCGCGCAGATTGCCGTGCAGCGCTCGAAAGAACGCGAACTGCGTGACGCGTTGTGGGAGATCCGCAGTGCGCTCGATGCCTACAAACGCGCGGTCGAGCAAGGCAAGATCGCGATCAAGCCTGGTGACTCTGGTTATCCACGAAAACTCGATGAACTGGTCGACGGCGTCGAGGACAGGCTGTCGCCGCAAAAGAAGAAACTCTACTTTCTGCGTCGTCTGCCGCGTGACCCGATGTCCAATGTCGAAGATGCACCTGCCGCCGAAACCTGGGGGCTTCGCAGCTACCAGAGTTCAGCCGACAACCCGCTAACGGGTGATGATGTCTTCGATGTTTACTCGAAATCGTCTAGACGCGGTATGAATGGCGTGGAGTATCGGCGATGGTAACGGATGCGATCGTAGGTCGGCAGCTTCGACGATACGTCAAGCCGATGGCGGCTTTTACATTGATCGAAATCCTGTTAGCGCTGACCTTGATTGCTTTGCTGCTGACCATTGCTGCGCCGCGTTATTTTTCCAGTTTGGAGCGCGCCAAGGAGGTTGCTTTGCAGGAAAACCTCAAAATACTGCGGCGCGCCATCGATCATTTCTATGCCGATACCGGCAAGTATCCCGATTCGCTGTTGCAGCTCGCGGAGAAATATTACATACGCGCTGTTCCCGTGGATCCTTTTACAGAGACAGCCGAAAGCTGGGTCACGCTGCCGCCCAAGAACACCGAAGATCGTGGCATTGCCGATATTCGTAGCGGCGCAACGGGTCAGACCAAGGATGGCAGAAGCTATGCGGACCTCTGATACGTTTTCGACAGCGCACTGCAGACATGCTGTTGGGCCTGTCTTCGCAAATCAGCGAGGATTCACCTTGATGGCGGTGTTGTTCATCATTTTCTCGATGGGCATCGGTTTGGGCGTGGCAAGTGAAAACTGGCGTACTGCGTCGATTCGTGATCGCGAGCGTGAATTGATCTGGGTCGGTCGCGCCTACAGGGATGCAATACGCGGATATGTTCAGACATATCACCTTTATCCACCATCAATTGATGCGCTGTTACAGGATCCGCAGAGCCCGGTTCCAAAGCGGTTTCTGCGCAAAATTTATCCTGACCCGGTAACCGGCAAAAATGAATGGGCTCTGATAACGGTCAACGACCGGATCGTCGGCATTCGATCGTTATCCGAGAAAGAGGCGTTGAAGTCGGACAATTTCGATCTTGGCGAAGCGGGGTTTGCAAAAAAATCAACCTATGCCGAATGGGTGTTCACGCATCCGGCCGACCTGAAAATCGCCAACGCGAAAATTCGCCTGTTCTCCGCCGAGGCGGTGATCGATGCGAGTGGCCATCAATAGAAAGACTAGAGGTTAAATCATGCATACGTGGTCACTACCATCTCCCCAAGCCTTGTCGAGATCGCGCGGGTTCACGCTGATGGAATTATTGATTGTTCTAGTCATTATCGGGCTGCTGGCGAGTTTCGTGGCACCACGTTTTTTTTCTCAACTGGGCAAGTCCGAACGTAAAGTCGCGCAGGCGCAACTCGAAGCCTTTGCCAAAGCGCTCGATGCGTATCGCCTCGATGTTGGCAAATACCCCACCACCGAACAAGGGCTGGCAGCACTGACTTCAAGAGTTGGTAACGAGGCGAAATGGGGTGGACCCTATCTGGAGAAAGCGGTACCCGTCGATCCCTGGGGGAATCCTTATGTATATCGATCGCCGGGAGAAAAAGGAGACTACGATCTCCTGTCTCTGGGCAAGGACGGCCAGCCGGGGGGCGCTGATGATGCTGCAGACATTAGCCGTTAGCGCCTCCTCTGCTGAAACATGCAAATTCGATTGACTATTCAAGGGCGCTCGGGACCGGAAGTACATGCGCTGGAAGCCCGTGATGAGGCCGATGCCGTTCGCATCGCCACCGCCAAGGGTTGGCATGTGGTGGGGCTTGCTAAGGTCGAGCGGTCCCGCAGCAACCGCAGTAGCCGTTTCGACCTGGTACTGTTCGCACAGGAGTTGCTCGCGCTACTGGAAG
>JAEUNB010000422.1 GCA_016790625.1 Betaproteobacteria bacterium
ACGTCGCAAGGCGCGCCGGGTCAAACACGCCCTCAGGCACTGCCTCAATTGTCTCTACTGGCCGATATTTTGTGGCACCCTCGTCGCCTGCTTCCTTCCTTCGAAATAGTTGTCGATATTTCAGTAGATCCCTGTCTTTGGCGTACCAAATAATGTAGTCAGCAACAGATGAAAGCGTGCTCCCTGAAAATCCAGTTGTCTTGGAGAAAGTGATGACTGCTTGGAAGTTCTCCGCCCCAAAGACCTCATCCATCACCTCCCGCACGTGATGCAAGTTCTCATCCGAAATCTGCACGAAGATCGAACCGGTCGATGACAGCAATTCGCGCGAAATCAGCAAACGATCGCGCAGGTAAGTGAGGTACGAGTGCAGCCCCAGCTCCCAAGTGTCGCGATAGGCTTTCACCATCTCCGGCTCGCGGGTCATGTCCTCGTCGTCGTTGTGGGCGACGTCGCGTTTGCGTACAAAGGGCTGGAAATTGGAACCGAATTTCACGCCGTAGGGCGGGTCGAGATAGATCATCTGCACCGCGCCGCGCATGCCTTCGTAATGCAGCAGCGAATTCATCACCACCAGCGAATCGCCCAGGATCATGCGGTTGACCCAGTCGTCCTGGTATTGATAGGCCTTCAGCACCTGTTCGTGGATGGGGCGCTCGGCATCGGCGAACAGGTCGAACATGTCCAGCTGCCGCGTGTGTTCCGGGCGGCGATGGCCTTTCAGCGTTTCGAGAATCGCGCGAGTGGAAAGGCGTTCGTGGACGAACAGCGGCAGCGTGGGAACATCGAAGGAGAGCCGCTCGGCCTTGCCGGACCAGTCGAGGAAGGGTTTCGACAAGGCTTTGAGTTTGGCGAGGGTGGCTTCGGCTTCGGTGATTTTTTGTGCCAGTTCGCCGGGCTGACTGCCCTCTCCCGCCTCGGCGGGACGGGGAGTCTTCTTCGAGCGTTTTGAGGCTAGCGCTTTGGGAATGGATGCGGGTTCGGGCGCGGCGGTTGTAGTGGTAGTGGCGAGCATCTCGCGCATGGCGGCGATCTGCGCTTCCAGCGCGGCGATCAGCGCTTCACCCTGCTCGCGTGCCGGGTTTTGGCCGTCCCAGTTCAGCGCGGGCGCCAGCGAGGAGTCGTAGCGATACGGCGTCGCCGGTTTGCGTTGTTTGAATTGCGACTGCGTGCCGACATCTGGCCGCGCTAGTGCCTTGTCGGCGTGGCGATAATCGACAGTGGGCTTGCCGGCGGGCGATAGCTTGGATTGCGCGGATTTGCTTGTTGTTTTTCGCGGCATTGGGTCCCCTGGGAGAATGTCGCTATTTTAGCCTTGAGATACCGATCTGCGATTTACTAGTTACTGACTGATACTCCAGTCGACGCGGCCAACCACCAAACTCGGCCGGAACGCCAGTCTCTCAGGCTTCGGATGGCTCGTGATCGCACGAATCGTTTGCACTGCTCGTCTTCCATTTCGCGGCAGCAGTTTCGCTCGCCTGAGCGGGAATACGGGGTGTGCCAACCACAACGTCACCATTCTGAGCCCGGTGTACCAGCGCGCGATCGATCAGCACCAGCGCCAGCAACGCTTCAGCAATCGGCGTGGCGCGAATACCGACACATGGATCATGACGGCCGTGGGTATTGACGATGACGGGATTACCCGCCTTGTCGATCGACTGGCGATCGAGGCGGATCGATGATGTTGGCTTAATGGCGATCGACACCGTCACATCCTGCCCGGTTGAAATACCCCCTAGAACGCCACCGGCGTTGTTCGACAGAAATCCATCCGGCGTCATTTCGTCCGAGTGCGCCGTGCCGAGTTGCTCGATGCTGGCAAAACCTGCGCCGATTTCCACACCCTTGACCGCGTTGATGCCCATCATCGCGTAGGCAATCGTGGCATCGAGGCGATCGTAAACCGGATCCCCCCAGCCGACCGGCACGCCGCTGGCCACCACATCGATACGCGCACCGCAGCTTTCGCCCGACTTGCGCAGCTTGTCCATGTAGGTTTCCAGTTGCGGAACGATATCCGCGTTGGCGGAAAAGAACGGGTTGTCGTTGATGCCATCCCAACTCACGAATGGCACCGGCACAGTGCCAAGTTGCGAAAGATATCCTCGGACGCGAACACCATACTTTTCAGCCAACCATTTTTTGGCGATCGCGCCTGCCGCTACGGTGGGCGCGGTCAATCGGGCCGACGAACGCCCGCCGCCGCGATGATCGCGGATACCGTACTTCTGCAGGTACGTGTAGTCGGCATGCCCCGGCCGAAAGCTGTCGGCAATATTTCCGTAGTCCTTGCTGCGCTGATCCTCATTGCGGATCAGCAAGGCAATCGGTGAGCCGGTGGTCTTGCCTTCGAACACACCGGAAAGGATTTCGACGCGATCATCTTCGCGCCGCTGTGTGACATGACGCGAAGTGCCAGGCTTGCGCCGGTCCAGATCAACCTGGATATCCTCGGCCGATAGCGACATCCCCGGCGGACAACCATCGACCACGCAGCCGATGGCCGGACCATGCGATTCGCCGAAATTGGTGACGGTAAACAGTTTACCTAGTGTGCTGCCTGACATGTCTTTACGGGATGAAAATCAACGCCATGAGTCTAGCATGGGGGTATCTTGCGGCCCTCTCCTACATGCGGTCTGTGCAATAATCCAGCTCATGAAAATCAAACACCTCCCACTGCTGTTTGCGCTGTTCTTTTCAGCTGGCGCGATTGCCAACGACGCCGAAATACTTCGTTGTGGCGCGATCACTGATTCGGTTGCCCGTCTTACCTGCTACGACGCATTGGCGCGCTCGGTACGCGAAGGCAAACCAACAGCAACCAAGCCGGCTGTAGTGCCGAAAGCTACAACACCAGCCCCGGTTGCCGCTGCACCCACGCCAGCCACCCCTGCGGCGGTTGCAGTCGCCCCGGCCGCAGCAGCGGCACCCAGCTCGCTGCCCAAGCAAACGACGCAACAATTCGGTTTCGAGCAACGCGCCACAACGGATGAGCTGAACTACATCAATAGCGAGATTGTCGGCAACTTCGATGGCTGGGAGCCAACGACCCGCATCACGCTATCCAATGGACAGGTGTGGCAGATTGCCGATGGCAGCGGCCGCTACGTCAACCTCAAGAGCCCGCAAGTGCGGATTCGTCGCGGCATCCTCGGCGCGTTCTACATCGAGTTCGACGGCACCAACCATTCGCCGAAAGTACGGCGTATCCAATAACGATCTTCATCGTTGAACGACGAATCCACCGCCAAGTGGACCCTGCCGCCGCTGGCTGCGGTCCTCGCCATGCTGGACGAGCGCGGCATCGTGCTGCCGCACGGCAATCCACGGGTTGGCGCTTTTGGCGATTCGGCACAACTATCGGAAGAGTTGCTCGACCTGATCCGCAGCGGCCGTAAACGCGGCGGCGCCTGCCTGGTCTGGTCATACGAAGCGGAAGGTGAATCGCTACCTCAAGCGACCGACATTGAGATCGTGCTGGATCACCTCAACCAGCTCGCGCTGATCTGCCGTACCACCAAGGTCGAAATCAAGCCGTTCGGCGAAGTCGGAGCCAATTTTGCCGCTGTCGAGGGCGAAGGCGACGGCTCACTGGAATACTGGCGCCGTGAGCACTGGAAATATTTCACGCGCGAGTGCGGCCGATTGGGACGCGAGCCCAGCGAATCCATGCTGGTCGTTTGCGAGACTTTCGAAGTTCTGCAGCGGTTCTAACCGCCTAGCCGACTACGATTTCGAAGTCGGTCACCAGCTTGGCAGTTGAGTTTGCAGGCGCCGGGTTCAATGTCATCAACACCCGCTTGCGGTCGGCCTCGTTGCGAATCGATCGCAGCACAAAATCGCCCGCGTTACCCGGATCGCCATCGATCAATACCTGCGACGTCAGCTCGCCAAAGTCGCGCGATTTCACCTTGAAGTGGATGTGCGGCGTGCGCCCCGGATAAGCCACCGGCTTGATGGTGCGGAAACGATAGCGGCCCTCGGCATCGGTCACTGTCTTGCCAAAACCCTGAAAAAATGGATCCAGCGGTGCACGGCTATCGTCACGGCTGTCGTGATAGCGGCCATGCGCATTGCACTGCCAGATTTCCACCAGCGCGTTGCGCAGCGGCTTGCCTTTCTCGTCAACGACACGTCCGCCGAAATCCAGCAGCACGCCAGCGGCCACACCACTCTTGCCAGCAATGGTGGTGAGGTCGTTGTCCTGATCCAGCGGCAAATCCTTTGCGCGCGGGTAAAACGGCCCCTCGGTCATGCCCAGCGTTTTCGACGCGGCCCACACTGACGGCGGCAACAGGAGCCCACCCGCAGTCGCGGTGGCCCAGCCCAGCATTTGACGGCGCGAGGAATTGATTTTCATGGCGACTCCCGGATGAACTGCAATCTTGGAGAGCACGTTACGCCAAAGATTCCATCGGCGGGTGTCGGCTTGTAACCGGCAACAATCCTGAAATGAAACTCCAGCATTGGTGCGGGTTTCAAGGCAAAAGAAGCCTGAGACCCGCCCCAATGCTGGAGTTTGATGTCGATACGCTGGCTGGACGCCGGGCGACAGGGCTACTTGAGCGTTCGATGCGTCAGCGCCGGCAGGCTCTTGCGAATGGTCTGCTGATATTGCGGATTGATGCCCGCCACCACCACGCCAGAGCCGCGCGGCAGGTGATCCAGCACCATGCCCCAGGGATCGACGATCATCGAGTCGCCATGCGTTTCGCGGCCGTTGACATGGAAGCCGCCCTGCGCAGGAGCAATCACGTAGGCAAGGTTTTCGATCGCGCGTGCACGGATCAGCGCTTCCCAGTGCGCCTTGCCGGTGGTCGCGGTGAATGCAGATGGCACGACGATGATGTCCACATCGCCCATCGCACGATACAGTTCGGGAAAACGCAGGTCATAGCAGATCGACAGTCCGATGCGGCCATACGGCGACTCGACCACCACCACCTTGTCGCCGGCCTCGATGGTGCGCTCCTCGGAAAAATTCTCCGAACCCAGCGCCAGATTGAACAGGTGAATCTTGTCGTAGCGCGCTACCTGCTCGCCTTCGCGGTTGTAAACAAGGCAGGTGTTGCGCACCTTGTTCGGCACGCTGGCTTCCATAGGGATGGAACCACCAATCAACCAGATGCGATGCTTC
Source organism: Betaproteobacteria bacterium (assembly GCA_016790625.1). Taxonomy (GTDB): domain Bacteria; phylum Pseudomonadota; class Gammaproteobacteria; order Burkholderiales; family Usitatibacteraceae; genus UKL13-2. The sequence continues at coordinate 5,147 of JAEUNB010000422.1, forward strand.
TTCGCCGTCTCCGACATCCACTGCTGGATCGGACCATCGCCGGGTTTCTCGCGGACATTGATCTTGTCCGTGTCCTTCATGCCCATGATGGCGAAGTACTCCGGCAGGACGACGATGCGCACGCCTATGCTGCACGCCATGTCGATCAGGCGCGAGGCTTCCTCGAGATTGCCTTTGACATTGGGACCACTGGCCATCTGGATGGCGGCAACACGGTAAAACGACTGTGTGGATTGGGCCGCTTTTTGCAGCGCTTCGGGAATCTGTCCTGAATTCCGGGTGATGATCATGGCGATTTTTTCGCGGGATCGGCAGCCTTGCCGGCGCCCGCAGCAGTTGGCGATGTCGTGGATGTCGCCGGAACGCCCGCCTGTTGCTGTGGAGGCGGTGTCTGCTTGATTTTCTCCACGACTGGATTATCCCACGAACCTGTCACCGAATAGTCATAGGTGTTGGCTCCCTGCAACATCTTCTGCGCCAGCAGCACGCCCGCACCGACTGCCGGGGTGAGCAGCACCGCCGCGCCGATGGCCACGCCCTCGCCCAGCGACGGCACCACCGTCATGGTCAGATTCTGCTTTTCCGCCGGCAGCGAGATATCACCCACCATCTTGATATCCGCCGCCGGCCCCTTGATCTCGAAGTTATCGGTGAACATGATGCCGTTGTTGATCTTGATATCGCCTTCGATCTTGTCGAACGCAAAGCCTTCGGAAAAGATGTCGCGGAAATCGAGCGTGATGCGTCGCGGCAGTGCCTGCAGGCTGATCAAGCCGAGCAGCTTTCCGGCTCCCGGCTCGATCTTGGAGAAGCGGCCGTTGTTGGCGGCGACCTTGAAATGTCCGGACAGACTGGACGCGTTGTATTGATATGAATGGCCCGGCCAGGACAGCTGCCCTTCCAGTTTGCCGCGCCCGCCCTTGAGGTAATCGCCGTAGCCGAACTGATCGAAAGTGGCGTTCAGATTGGCGGTTTCGAAGCGCACGTTCATGGTGGTGCGTGAACGGCCGTCGGGCTTTTGCGGATCGCCGAATCGCTGCCACAAGCCATCGGTTTCCAGCTTGAGGTGGCCGTTGCTGATATTGAGCTGGTCGATTTTCCAGTTGGCGCCCTGCGGCGTGGCGCGCAGTTCCAGCTTGCCCAACTCGCGATCTTTAAGTGTGAACTTCTCGGCCACGATATCCAGCGCCGGCAGGTCGGCCTCCGCTGTACCGTCGGCCGCAGGCGTACCGCCGATAGCCGGCGATTCCTCGGCGAGGACGAAGCGCTGCAGGCGAGCCCGCACCAAGCCGCGATCGTTGAATGCCGCAGGCCGCCAGGTGAAATCACCGCTGGCCTCGGCGCTGTCCATGGTCATGCGCCAGCCCTCGCTGCCATGGCGTCCCTTGAGCGTCATTGCCTTGAACGGGCGGCCATAGGCCAGCATGCCACCCAGCTTGAAATCGAAGCCAGCAATGGGCGACTCGGCTTTGGCACCTGCGTCTGCGGTCGCTCCCGGCAGTACCGGATAAAAGGTATCGACTGCGGCGCGCCATGCATCGAAATCGAATCGCGGCAGCGTCCCGGCCAACCACATACCCTCGGGAATCGTCACCTCACCGAGCGCGTCGCCAACACTGGCCACACCACCAAAAAATCCTTTGGGCTGGCCCGCAGCATCGAAGCTGCGCTGAAAACGCGCATCGATGCGCGACTCCGGGCTGTCGCTCGATTGCGCGGCACCTTGCGAATTCCCCGCCAACGTCACGCGAATTTTCTCTGTCGGCAATCCGGTATTGCTGAATTGCACTTTGAGCCGGCGCGATTCCTCAGCACGTATCGCCAGCGGGGCGGGCAAGGTGGAAGTAATGCCCGACAGCGCCGATTCGATGGTGACTTCGGTGCTACCTCCCTTGGCAAAAACTCGACCCGTGAAATCGGCAATACCTTTGACCTGCTGCGGCATGCGGAACGGCAGCACGTCGGAGAGCTGCGCCACATCGGCACGCGCGGTGAAATCGACCGCGACGCCGGAATCTCCCGTACCGGCAATATTGATCGTCATCGGATTGCCGTATGCCGTGGCGACCAGATTGCTGCTGCGTACATTCGCTTCGCTGAAGGCAATGCTGCCACCGAGACCGAACAATTCCGGACCGAAGGCGAGTTTGGCGTGGCCGCGCGCAAGGCTGTATTTGCCGTTGATCCGCGTCTGGAAGCGATTACGGTCGTACTCGCCCAGAGGAATCTTCAGGCCAAGCTCCAGTTTGCCCGGCCCATCCAAAGCGACAAAGCGGGTGAAAGCACCGACGCTGTTGATCAGCGGACTTTCTTTCAAATAGCGCGACATCTCCTCTGCGCGCGCGTCGCTGCTGCCCTGTATCGTCAGCATCGGTGGCGATCCGCCGAAGTCATCGACCGCAATCGTGGTTTTGTTAAGCACCGCGTTGAAAAATTTGCCGGTATCCAGCTTGGCTTCAAATCGTGTGTTCTCAAACAGGATTTCGCCATCGACGTCGTTGGCCACCGGCCAGCCTTCCAGATAGCGATAGTCGACCGCCTTGACCTTGGCATCGATGCGGAACGACCCGGTAGTCTGTTCGCGATAGGGGAAATCGTAGATCGGCCCTTTCCACTCGACGTTGGTGCTGACGATTTCGCCGTCGCGCAACGCCCATTGCAGATAGTCGCGAGTCTTGACCGCGCCCACCGGCAGGTAGCCGGGCATCGTCGTCGCCTTGAGGCCGGTCACGCGCAACTTCACATCCAGCGAGCCCGGCCCCTTCTCCTCCGCCGCTTTTGAGCCGCTCGCGCGATAGCGCCAGTAGCGGCCATCGAGCTCGCCGGCAAGATCGTTGTTGGCAAAGCGCGCGCCGTTGATCGACACCTCCACCGTGTCCGGCGTCACCTTCCATTCGCCACCGCTCTCGAATTGCAGGAATTGCAGGGGCGCCGGCATCACGCGCGGCACGTCGAGCACCAGGTTTTTCGATGCCACCGTGAATCGCCCGCCCTTGTCGTCGCCTTCCACCGTGCCGGTAAAGCCGCTGATGCCCGGGATGGCTTCGCTGGTATTGCTGCCGAACTCGGCCAACTTGCCCCTGATCTGGTAAGTCAGTGGCTTATCGAGGTAACCGGTCCAGGCAAATCGCGACTGCTGCACCATGCCGCGCATGGCAAATCGCTCGCCCAAGGCACGCATGTCCTTGCCGATCGGAAAGAAGTTGATCAGCGCGCTCATGGCCTTCAAATCGATACCGTTGGCGGTAATTTCCCCGCTCGCCCCGGCTGCATCGGCCTGGTTCTGCAAGGTCAACGAGAAATCTGCCGGCGGCGACACCACACCTTCGCGGGTACGGAATTCCAGCGCCTTGCTGGCAATGGTGAAGCCAGCCTGACTGGCCTTGTACTCCAGACGCCCGGCCAGCTTGGCAATCTGCAGCGGCGCCACATCTTCGCCCAACTGCACGCGGGTATTGATCAAATGCACGTCTGCCGTAATGGCGCGCACCGGATTGAACGCCAGCATGGCCCGATTGGACGTGCCGGGCGGCGGCGCAACCGTGCTGTCGATATCGACCCAGGCACGCACATTGCCCACGCCGGTTTGCAGCGGATCGGGAATGGTCAGGTGCTTGCGCAGCTCGGTCAGGCTGGCGTCATCCGCCGCCAGATAGAGCGAGCCATTCACCTTCCAGCGGTTCTCATCGTTTTTCAGATTGACCAGACCGCGCAGTTCAATCTTCCGTGCCAGTGCCCGTGGCGGCGTGGCTACAAAACCAATGCTGTGCCCGGTCAAGCCCTTATCCAGCGAGATACCAACGTCGGTGAACTTGAGCTCGGCGGCCGGTGTCAGCGCATCGTGCCAGCTGAGCGTGGCGTGATGAATCGACAGGCCGGGCTGGTCGAGCAGAGTGCGCAGGAAGCGGCCGTCGTCTTCCACCTGGTTCGGCTTGTTGATCGGCGAACCGGCGAAATAGATCAACCCATCGGCCTCGCGCGACAGCGACAACGCCGGCCCCATCAGGCGTACATCGGCCAGCCGCACCTGGCCGATCAACAGCGACCACCAGGACAGCGACGCGCGCAACTCCGGCAGGCGCAAAGCCTCCTCGCCTGCGGCACGCCGGCTGGACGCGGTCTCCGCCTGCTCGCGGAATACCACGTCCTCAAGTTCGATATAAGGCCGGAAGCCGGCCCAGCCGCCGCGAATGGTCTTCGCCGACACATCCATGCCGGTGGAAGACGCCACCTTGCTGATGATGTCGTTCTGGTAGCGCTCGATATTGGGCATGACAGCGTATTTCACCGCCAGCACGATCAGCATCACCAGGATGCCGAGTATCACCCCAGCCCAGATCAGGACTTTGGTGCAGATTTTTCCGAGATTGAACGCTGCTTTTCTGATTTTGTGCTTCCTGGATACCGCCGGCGTCTCCGTGCCGGCGGGCCACCGCAAGGGACGCCCTCACGGTAACGCGGAACTACATGTTATTTTAACGGTGCAAGGCCCTGCCGCGACGACAATGATGTTTTGATGACCTCCCCCACCGGCCAATTCGACACCCAGCTTGAGAAAACGTTTCGCGCCTCGCGCTATGCCGAGCGCATGTGCACGGCGCATCCGGACTTGATCGACCGCCTGCGCGAAACCGGTGGCGAGGTACTGTCAGCCGACCGGTTAAGTGCCCTGCTGGCGGCGAAAGCCGGCGGCAGTGATGAGGCCGCCTTCCACGCTAGCCTGCGGGCATTGCGCCGCTACGCCATGGTGCACGGCATCTTTCGCGACATCAACGGCCTGGCCAATCTTGCGGAAGTGGTCGAAACCGTCACCACCCTGGCTGATGTCACGCTGGCTGCCGCCCAGCGTTTTCACACCCGTGCGACGGCAGAGCGGTTTGGTCTCGCCGTTGAGGGCAATCCCCTTGCGCAATTGCTGGTCGTCGGCATGGGTAAGCTGGGCGGACGCGAACTCAATGTCTCGTCGGACATCGACCTGATCTTTGTGCATGCCGAGGATGGCGACGCCACCGCGCAAAAATCCTGGCACGAGTTCCACAACGACCTCGGCAAGCGGCTGATTCGCGCGCTCGATCATGTCGATGAAAATGGCTTTGTCTTCCGCGTCGATATGCGGCTGCGGCCGTTCGGCGCCAGCGGTCCGCTGGTCACCAGCCTGGCCTCACTGGAAAACTATTTCATCACCCAGGCGCGGCCATGGGAACGCTATGCCTGGCTGAAAGCGCGCGCGCTCACCGGCGCCGAAAGCACCACCTCCTCGCTGGATTCGCTGGTCAAGCCCTTCGTCTATCGTCGCTACAACGATTACGCCGCGATCGAGGAAATGCGCGAGCTGCATGGCCAGATCCGCAGCGATGCGACCAAGCGCAACCGCCTCGATGACATCAAGGTCGGCGTGGGCGGCATACGCGAGGTCGAATTCGTCGCCCAGCTATTCCAACTGGTGCGCGGCGGCCGCGAAACCGCGCTGCAAACCCGATCAACCCGGAAAGCGCTGACGCAACTGGCCGACAGCCGCATATTGCCACCTGAGCGCGTCGCCACGCTGCAATCGGCCTATGCCTTTCTGCGAAATCTCGAGCACCGGCTGCAATATCTCGACGACCAGCAAACGCAACTGCTGCCCAGCGGGGACGAGGATCGGCAGCGGATCGCCGAGGCGATGAACTTTGCCGACTGGGGTGTTTTCCTTGCCGCCCTCGATCAGCATCGCGGCAACGTCACCCGTGAGTTCGAGGCGTTGTTTGCGGGTGCCGCCACAACTGCACCGGCCAGCGCTGCCCTTCCCACCGGAAGCGGGCTCGCCACACATGTGCGCAGCATCGCCGCGCAAGTCAACGAAGAACTGTCGGCGACCATCGGCAAACGTGTCGATGCCTGGCTCGCCTCTTCCCGCACGCAAACGCTGTCGGCAAAATCGCGCGCGCGCATGGAGGCGCTGATTCCCTTCGCATTGATTGCCGCGCTGAAACAGGACCCGACCGAAAAAACTTTTTTCCGATTATTCGACCTGATCGAAGCGATCGACAAACGCGAAACCTATCTCGCCCTGCTGGTCGAATATCCGCAAGTGCTGGAACGCGTGGCGCGGCTGGCGGCCAACAGCGCGTGGGCAGCCGACTTCATCCGTCGCCACCCTATTCTCCTAGACGAACTGATTGCGCCACCGACTGATGGCGCCGTGATCGACTGGCGTATCGAGCGGCGCACACTGCAGATGGCCTGTGATGCGGCGGCTGGCGACGTGGAAAAGCAATACGAACTACTGCGTCATGCCAAGCAGGTGGTGACGCTGAAACTCAATATTGCCGATATCGAAGGCCGGCTCGGTGTGATGGCATTGTCCGACGAGCTTTCGCTGCTGGCCGACATGCTGCTGGACACCGCGCTGGTCCTGGCATGGCGCGCGCTAAATCCGGCACAAAGCCAGGCCGGCAATTGGCAGCCGCCGGCAGGATATGCCGTGATCGGCTACGGCAAGCTCGGCAGCAAGGAGCTGGGCTACGCCTCCGATCTGGATCTGGTATTCCTGTTCGATCCCGCCACCGGCATCGAAGCCGAGCGCTGCGCCAAACTGACGCAACGACTGAATAGCTGGCTCAACACAATGACGGCCGGCGGCGTGCTGTATGAGACCGATTTGCGGCTACGACCGGACGGCGATGCCGGACTGCTGGTATCCAGTCTTGAGGCATTCCGCGACTATCAACTGAAGCGCGCGTGGACCTGGGAGCATCAGGCTCTGACCCGCGCCCGTTTTTGCGCCGGCGATGCCGCACTCGCCGCGCCATTCGAAGAAATTCGCCGTGACGTTCTTTGTCAGGCTCGCGACCGCAAAAAACTGCGCGACGAAATCGTCGCGATGCGCGACAAGATGCGCGCCGATAAAAAAGACCGCGCCGATGCGATCGACCTCAAGCACACACGCGGCGGTATTGTCGATGTCGAGTTCATTGTCCAGTACCTGATCCTCGCCTACTCACACGAGCATCCGGAATTTCTTGGCAACCTCGGCAACTTTGCGCTACTCAGCCGCGCGGCGGCGCTGGGCATCATTGATGAAGAGCTCGCGGCCGGCGTCGGCAAGGCCTATCTCGCTTATCGCGAGCGGCAGCATCGGGCGCGGAACAACAACGAGCTGAAGACTTGGGTGGGATTGGACGAGCTCGCTGAGGAACGCCAAGCAGTGACGCGGGTTTGGAAGGCGTTGCTTGGGTGACTGACTGTTGAAACTCTATTACTGGTGCGGTGTTTCAGGCATTTTTGGCTGGAAAGGCGCGCCAGTGCTGGATTTTGCTCAGTCCTTTCCCATGCTTTTGCGTCGCTCCTTGACCTCTCGAAGCCATTTCTCGATACGCGGCCGAACGGTAGCAAGCTCCACTACGCCCTCGTACCTCTTTTCCAATTTTCCGAAATTTCTGCGCAACTGTGACGTGAGCTTGCCATTGCGCACTCGAAGCGTCACCGTCCAGTCCACACTCGCGTTGCCATCGAGCACTGCCGCAAACTGAAAGAGCTTCTGCGAACATAGTTCTGCGCCCTTAATCAGCGCGTCGATCGGTTGAGCGTTTCGCCGAACCTGACAAACAATTCCAGCGGCCTCGAAAGTCTCATCGCCGACTTTCCAACCTAATTCTCTGAACGGATGGTTCATAGCAAGCTCACTATCCTTGAAGCAGCCATCGCCAACCTCAAACCAGATTCCGTCGCAGAGAACTTCTACAAATTCATCATGAAAATTGAAAATATAGTGGGAATAATCACTCAACATCTCCTCTACGGTCCCGCCAAATTCGTACGCCTCTCCGTAGAATTTTTTTTCATATTTGTATCGCTCGTGGAGCCAAGATGAGGGCTTGACTGTAGAAACCCAAGCGAACGGCGTATCGGGTTTGCGGTCACTGGGGTACGGATCATGCTCACCCCGACTAACGCGGAGCGAGTCGAATTTTTCGAATGTCACGCGACCCCAGCGATCATCGTCGGTAACGAAGTTAATCGATGCAGGTATGTTGCCGCCGTAGCTGACGATCGGGCTATCAACCGAGTGAGCCTCGACCGGAACGACAATGCCATAACTCGCATCGGATGACTCGCTCATTCTAGGCCTCCGTCTGCAACGCCGCGGTATCCAGCGTCTCGTTCATTTTCGTTGCCAGTACCTTATCGATACGCTTGCCGTCGATGTCGACCACTTCCAGCTTCCAGTTTTCCCAGGTGATGCTATCGGCCGTCTGCGGCAGTCGTCCCAGCAGCAACATCATCAATCCACTCAGCGTGTGATAACGCTCACGGTCTTCCTCCGGCACACTCTTCAGTGACAAGCGGTCCTTCAACTCCGGGATCGGGATCAGGCCGTCGAGCAGCCACGAGCCATCTTCACGCTGAATGGCCCACGAGTCCTCGACGTTGCGCGGCTTGAATTCTCCAGTGATGGCTTCCATCACATCCTTCAGCGTGACCATGCCGAGCACTTCGCCGTATTCATCAACCACGAAGGCAAGCTGCACGCCGGAGGAGCGAAAATTTTCCAGCAACTCCATACCGGTGAGGCTCTCCGGTACAAACACCGGCGGCTGCAGGCCGGTGCGCAGGTCCGGCGTTTCGCCACGCAATTTCTTGCCCAACAGAATACGCGCGGTGACGACGCCGAGGATTTCGTGCATGCCGCTGGCCACCACCGGGAAGCGGGTGTGGTCACCCTCCTCGATGCGCCGCTGATTTTCTTCCCACGGCGCGTTTGCATCCAGCGCAACGATATCGGCGCGAGGCACCATCAGCGAACCGAGTTGGCGATCATCCAGCCGAAACACGTTTCGCACCATGGTGTGTTCGTGATGTTCGATCGCACCGGAATCAGTGCCCTCGCTCAACATGGCGTGAATCTCTTCCTGCGTGACACCGGGTGCGGAATTGTTCTTGGCGCCCAACGCGGTCAACACCAGATCGGTGGAGCCCGCGAGCAATTTCACAAACGGACGAGTGGCGATTGACAGCCACTGGATCGGGCGCGACACCATCCGGGCGACGAGTTCGGGATTCTGCTGTCCCAGGCGCTTCGGCACCAGCTCGCCCAGCACGATGGAGAAATACGTAATCGTCACCACCACCAGGCCGGTGGCGCCGTACTCGGACCACTTCGGGTCCATGCCCAGGCTGCGCAGCCACAGGTCCAGCGGCTTGGCCAGCACCGATTCGCCGACGATACCGTTCAGCACGCTGATGGAGGTAATGCCGATCTGCACGGTCGATAGAAATCGTGTCGGCTCCTTGCCCAGTTCGATCGCCACTGCGGCGCCATGATCGCCTTCGTCGATGAACTTCTGCATGCGCGCCTTCCTCGCCGTGACCAGCGCGATTTCGGACATGGCGAACACGCCGTTGAGCAGAATGAGGGCAAAGAGAATGGCTATTTCCATGGTGCGGTCCTGGTATTGCGTCTGAAAGTGTTGGGAATAAAGTCAATTATCGAAGATTCAGTTTTTCGCGACCGTGCTTCCCTCTCCCGGCCTGTCGGCCACCCTCTCCCGTAAACGGGTGAGGGGAAAAGATGTATGGCGCCGCTTTCAATCGGGCTGATGTTTTGCTTCTCTCTCCCGCTTGCGGGAGAGAGACCGAGAGAGAGGGGAAACGGTGTCAGGCGAATGGGAGAATCAATAGCGAGAAAGCAGGTAGTGTCTGTTGCACAACCCTGAAAACGTCGCTATCAATGGGCGATATTACTTTGTCGCCCCCGCCTTGGCCGCCTTGGCGAAGTCGCCCGCCTTCACGATCGTCAGCTTGGCCGGATCGATATGCTTGCGGAACGCTGCATTGACTTGCTCCAGCGTGGCAGCCGCGTATTTGGCATCGAACTCCGCCGCTTCAGCAAAGGTCTTGCCGCGATGCATGCGGTCAGCCCATGAACTGGCGAGGTAGCTGTCCTGCGCGCGCTGTTGTTGACGCAAGCCCAGCATGCCGGACTTGGCATTGGCCAACTCCTCGGCGGTGAATCCGTCACGAAGAGCGATATCCAGCTCTTCGCGGAAGATGGTTTCCAGCTTCGCGATATTTTGTGGGGCCGCCGTGGCACTGGCCGAGAACACGCCGCGCTTGTCGAATTCCGACGAGGTCAGCGACGTATTGGCGCCGTAGCTCAGTCCTTCCTTGCCACGGATGCGCTTGGCAATGCGGGAATTCAGCCCGGCGCCGCCGCCGAACATGTAGTTAGCCAGGGCCAGTGCTGGATAGTCAGCGTCATCTTCGTTGGTCTGGATCAGCATCTGCGCGCGGAACACGGCGTTTTCCTTGTCCGGTGTCTCGATGGTCTTGTTGGCCGGCGCAACCTCGCGATACGGATCTTCAATGCGCTTGTACGGCTGCGCGCTGGTCCAGGAGCCGAACAGTTTTTCCAGTACCGGCCGGATTTCTTTTTCGTCGAAATCGCCGACCAGCGCGATCTCGGCATGGGACAAACCGCTGAAATCCTTGTGTGCCTGTTTCAGTTGTTCAACGGTCAGCGCCTTGACGTCTTCGATCGACTCTTCCCGCGTTGAAAAATAGCGTGGATCGCCACGCTTGTAACCGTTGAAATGGCGGCCGATGGCTTCGCTGGCCAGAGCGCCCGGATCGCTCTTGCTAGATTCCAGCGAGGTCAGCACCAGCTTGCGGAACTGCTCGACTTCGGTATCCGGAAAGGTCGGTTCACGCATGTTGTGCGCCATCAATTCCAGCGACGCCACCAGATTGGGCTTGGTGGTGCGAAAGCCCGCCGACGCCGTACCGGCGCTACCGGATATTTTCAGTTTGTTTTTTTCGTCCTGCAGTTGCGCACGCGTGTAGCGGCTGGTGCCAGTACTGACCAGCGAACTGGCAAGGGCGGCCACCGTGCTGCGCCCAGCGCGTGTTTCCAGCGTGCCGGTATGGCCGCGAATGGTGACATTGACCGTTTCACCACGCGTTTTTTTTGCCAGCAGTGCAACCTTGGCACCGTTCGGCAGCGTATAGCGAACCGTGCGGGCTTCTATATTCGCGGGTGACGGATCGAAATCTTCGCCAGCGACCATGGTGAGCGACGGGTTGTAATTCTTCAGCACCTCGGTCGCGACCGGAGCGGCTGGAATTTCCGCACGCTGCGTTTCCGTGGCAGGCTGGAACAGACCGACAGTCCGGTTATCGCGTCTGAAATAAGCCTTGGCCACGCGGGAAATATCGGCCGCCGTGACTTTCTTCACCTGTTCGCGCAGGTAGAAATTCAAACGCCAGTCGCCGCGCGCAACTGCCTCGCTGGTCGCGATAGCCATGGTTTCCGGCGAACTCAGGAACTGGTCGTATTGCTTGTCGAACTCCACCGTTACGCGGTTCATCTCTTCCGCAGTAGGCGGCTTGCTGAAAAAATTCTCCATCGTTTCGATCAGTATTTTCTGTACTTCTTCGTATGGCTCCCCTTCTTTAACCACCGCGATGGCCTGGACCAGGCCAGGATCCACCGTACTGGCGCCGCCAACGCTGACGCTGACCGCCTTGCCCGACTCCACCAGCAGCTTGTGCAGCCGCCCGCTGGGCGCACTGCCGAGGATGCTGCCAATGAACGACATCGGCACGGCATCCGGATGCACAGCACCGGGAATCTTGTACGCCACCATCACCAGCTGGATATTGCCGCTGCGGCGCACGGTGAAGCTGCGTTCGCCGTCCTGCGTCGGCTCCACCGTCCACAGTTTCGGCAACACGCGCGTTGGTTTGGGAATCTTGCCGAAGGTGGCGTTGATGAGTTGCAGCGTCTTGGCTTCGTCGATCTTGCCCGCCACCAGCAGCACGGCGTTGTCCGGCTGGTAGTACTGGCGATAGAACGCCTGCAGGTTTTCGATCTTCACGTTCTCGATGTCGGAGCGATTGCCGATCGGCGAGTTCTGGTAGTTGTGCCAGTCGTAGGCCACGCTGAACATGCGCTTGTTCATCACGCCGCCGGGATTGTTCTCGCCGCGCTCGTATTCGTTGCGCACCACGGACATCTCGGAGTCGAGGTCTTTCTGCGCGACATTGGAATTCACCATCCGATCAGCTTCCAGCTCGATCGCCCATTTCAGGTTGTCCTCATTGGCCGGGAACAGTTCGAAGTAGTTGGTGCGGTCAAAACTGGTGGTGCCGTTGAAACGCGCACTGCGCTGGCTGAACTGC
>JAEUNB010000011.1 GCA_016790625.1 Betaproteobacteria bacterium
GTGGCGATAATGCGATTGAGCCCGCGCCCGCGCGCGCCATGCAGCAACAGCATGGCGACGGCTTCCGTGGCCAACCCCTGCCCCCAATGCGATCGCATGAACGCGTACTTGATTTCCGCCTCGGCCTGACCGCCGGGATGAACCAGCCCGCAAAAGCCGATCACTTTTCCGGTCTGGTGCGACTCCAGCGCGAACATGCCGTAGCCGCGCAACCGGTAATTTTCCGCCGTGACCTTGAGCCACTTTTCGCCCTGCTCCCGCGACAAGGGTTTGCCATCACCCACCCAGCGCATCGCCTCGGCGTCGCCGTACACCTCCATCAGCGGCGCCAGATCCTCCGCCATCCAGCGGCGGCAGCGCATGCGCGCGGTTTCAAACTGCGTCTCGGGAATCTGCGCGCGGGCGTCCGCGAACAGCGCCGGCAAGCGCGACGGCGCGGCATAAATGGAAATCCATTCGAAGCCGTTGGTGCGCGACAGCAGGCAGCAAATCGTGTTGCTGCCCGCCACCTGCGCGCGCGCGTAGCGAATGGCGGCCGGCGAATGCGGAACTGTCGAATTGCTCACGATATAGGCCCCCTGGCAGCGCGGATAAATCTCGCCAGCGGGAAAACGCTCCGCCGCGATTTCAAGCACGATCGAACCGCGCTTGCCTCCCGATGCATTCCACAGCAATTCGCGCCCCGTGATCGGGTCGCCATCGAGATTGATGGCGTACTTGCCGGATTCGCGGGTGACGATTTCTTTTGCCGCATCGAAAACGTCCGTAGCCGGCTTGAGTTCATAAACCCATGCCTTGTGCGTCGCGCGCAGCAAGGGCCGCAGCACGGCCTCATGCCACGGAATCGACATGCCCTGATCTGCGCGAACAGCGATCCACGCCAGGCCCGGCACCACGCGGACCGTGAATGTGCCCTTGGACTCAAGGGCGGCAAGTTCTTCGGCGCTGATCAAAACCAGTAGTCGCCGACGCAGCGCCCATCGCGCGGCAGGTCGTCGAAGGTATCGAGTCCATCGAAATGGTCGATGGAAATATGCGCCACCGGTCCCGGCTCGGTCAGACGCAGATTGACCGCGATGCGCCGCCGCCCGTCGTCTTCCAGTCGCAGTCCGCGCCAATACGCCACGCAACCGCAATTGGGGCAGAAATGAAATTCGATGGCCTTGCCGCGAACATAAGCCTTGGTCGGCCCGCTAACGCGGATGCCTTCGTTTTCATAGTCGTAAGCCCACAGCACGCCATAGCGGCGGCAGACGGTGCAATTGCACGCAGTGGCAGATTCGGGCACGCCGTTGAAACGCCACTGAACGGCGTCGCAGTAGCAACTACCTTCGGTCGTTTGCGCCGCCGGTTTCGTTTCAGCGTTCATGTTGATAGGCCTACCGTGCTATTTCTTCTGATAAACCAGCGTGCCCTGCCCGTCGGTGCCCACCAAGGTCATCTTGTTGCCGGCGACGGTCACCGTGTAGGTCTGCCCAACGGCAAAATTGGTGGCCGAGGTGGTGAACTTGTCGCCCTCCAGCTTCCATTTCGTCTTGGCGTACAACTTCTCCTGCGTTTTCTTGTATTTGTCGTCGCAGGTGCTGCCAGAAGCGTCGAGCCTGAACGTGCCGTCGGCATTGATCTTGTAGACGATCTGCGCCGCACAAGGGCGCTGCTGAAGCAGTGCGGCGTGCGAATCGAACTTCTGACCCTCGAACGTTGACACATGCGACACCATCCTCCAGTCGCCAATGACGCCAGCGGGATTGGCGGTGGCAGTAAGGCTGAGCAAAGCCATCGCGGTGCCGATCAGGGTCGTGAGTATGTAGCGGAGGGTGCGTGATATTTCCAATGATTTCATGGCTGAATCCGTAGATATTTGAAATGAGCGACCTTGATCGTTATGCAGACACGTCTAACGACTTAGGCAAGGGGCGCCTATGAGACGCAATTTGAACAAGTGACGCCGCCATCTGGCACGTGCCGATTGGCCAACTTGTTAGGTGTCACTGTAACGTCTCCATTGCAAGCACTTTGGCCCCTTGCGCTTGGACGCGCACGTTCTGGCCATCTAAAATGGCGACGCTCTTTCCGAGCGGCTGTAAAAAGCCACAGTCGCATGAAAATCCCTGCGTCCTCGTCCGGAATGCGTGCCCGTCGACGCTAAAGCGAACATAGCCACTTCCAGGCTTTTCAAAGCGCTTCTGGATCACTATTGGTCCTTGGATGATAGTAGTGTGAGCTTTCTCGACGGCGGTACGGCACCAGATCGTTTCCAGAAAGCCCGTCGCCAAGACCCACACCGCAATACTGAAAAACAGTCCTCCAACAAGAGTCTGCAAGACGAGACCAATGGTTCCTTCGAAATTTCGGAGCCAAACCCTTTTGCGCAGCGAGGCCCAAAGCAGCACGCCGCCAATGACGAGGTGAGGAAAAATGAAGAAAATGGCAGCCCATGAAATTGGGGCGTCGGCAGCTGAGTACAGCATAAGGGTGATTCGTGACGCCTAACTCAATTTATACGCCACGATGACGCATAACATTAGATGCAAAAATGGCTGGAAGATGTTGTTGAACAACAGCTTATCACCGCCAGCTACCGAGTTTTCTTCCCATAACATGGTTGCGAAAAGCGACAGCACGTCTACTCGCAAATATCTTTAGCTGAACAAAAAATTCAAATACAAAGCTCCAGCACCAGCGCACCTTCCAGACTAAAAATGCCCGGAAACCCGCACCAGTGCTGGAGTTTTAATTTCCAGCGTACGACTACGGCGTTAGCTCAAACGTAACGCACATCCACGATTTCGTATTCCTTGATGCCGCCCGGCGCGCGCACTTCCACCGCGTCGCCAGCCGATTTGCCGATCATCGCGCGCGCGATCGGTGAGGAAAATGAAATCTTGCCCAGCTTGATATCGGCTTCGTCCTCGCCGACGATCTGGTAGCTGACGTTCTCGCCCGATTCCGATTCTTCCAGATCGACCGTCACGCCGAAAACCACGCGGCCATCTTCTTCCAGCATGGCGGGGTTGATGATCTGCGCACTGGAGAGCTTGCCTTCAAGCTCGATGATGCGGCCTTCGATAAAGCCCTGCTTTTCCTTGGCGGCATCGTATTCGGCGTTTTCCGACAGGTCGCCCTGCGCGCGTGCTTCGGCGATGGCGACGATCACTGCCGGACGCTCCACCGTCTTCAGGCGGTGCAGTTCAGCTTTCAGCGCTTCGGCGCCGGCGACGGTGAGGGGTACTTTGGCAATGCTGCTCATGTTGCTGTCCTGTGGAAAAAAAGGTTGTCCTCGCACGGCACAGCCGCGAGGTGAATTGGGGTCCATGCGTTGCAGTTGATACGGTCAGGCGGCGATCGATTTATGCAGGGTCTGCAAATCGTAGACCTTCAATTCCGCCAGATGTTGCATGCCAACGCAAGCGGCACGTGCGCCAGACACGGTGGTGTAGTAGGTGATGCGCCCCTGCAGCGCGGCGTTGCGGATCGACCAGGAATCACGGATTGAGCGTTTGTCTTCCTCGACCGTATTGATGATGAGCGAGATTTCGCGGTTCTTCACCATGTCGACAATATGCGGGCGGCCTTCCAGCACCTTGTTCACCGATTCGCATTCGATGCCGCAGGCGGTGAGATGCGCCGCCGTGCCGCGAGTGGCGACGATGCCGAAGCCGAGTTCGCGTAGCGTGCGCGCGATTTCTTCAACCTTCGGCTTGTCGGCGTTCTTCACACTGATGAAAGCTTTGCCCGCATTGGGCCCGGTATTGGGCAACCTGATGCCGGCACCCATCTGCGATTTGACGAATGCTTCGGCAAAGGTTTTGCCCACGCCCATCACTTCGCCGGTCGATTTCATTTCGGGGCCGAGGATGGTGTCAACCCCCGGGAACTTGATGAAGGGGAATACCGCTTCCTTGACCGAGTAATACGGCGGGATCACTTCTCCCTTCACGCCCTGTTCCTTGAGCGATTTACCCGCCATGCAGCGCGCAGCGATCTTGGCCAGCGGCAGGGCAATCGCCTTGGAGACGTACGGCACGGTGCGCGAGGCGCGCGGATTCACTTCCAGCACGTAGACTTTTTGCGCGTCACCGGCACCCTGAATGGCGAACTGCACGTTCATCAGCCCGATCACGTTCAACGCCTTCGCCATCGCCACCGTCTGGCGGCGCAGCTCGTCCTGCAATTCCTGCGACAGCGAGAACGGCGGCAGCGAGCATGCCGAGTCGCCCGAGTGCACGCCGGCCTGCTCGATGTGTTCCATGATGCCGCCAATCATGACTTCCTTGCCATCGCTCACCGCATCGACATCGACCTCGATCGCGTCGTTGAGGAAGCGATCCAGCAAGACCGGCGAATCGTTGGACACTTTCACCGCTTCGCGCATATACCGCTCGAGATCGGATTCGATATGGATGATTTCCATCGCGCGGCCACCGAGCACATAGCTCGGGCGCACCACCAGCGGATAGCCAATCTCACGCGCCTTTTCGATCGCCTGCTCGTTGGTCCGTGCAGTGCGATTGGGCGGCTGCAGCAGTTTGAGATCGTGAATCAGTTTCTGGAAACGCTCGCGGTCTTCGGCAACGTCGATCGAATCCGGCGTGGTGCCGATGATGGGCACGCCATTCGCCTCCAGCGCGCGCGCAAGTTTTAGCGGCGTCTGGCCGCCGAATTGCACGATCACACCGACCGGCTTTTCCAAATCGACGATTTCCAGCACATCTTCCAGTGTCAGTGGCTCGAAGTACAAGCGGTCTGACGTGTCGTAGTCGGTGGAGACGGTTTCCGGATTGCAGTTGACCATGATGGTCTCGTAGCCGTCCTCACGCAGCGCCAGCGCGGCGTGCACGCAGCAGTAGTCGAACTCGATCCCCTGGCCGATGCGGTTAGGGCCGCCACCAAGAATCATGATCTTCTTGCGATCCGTGGGCTGGGCCTCGCATTCCTCGTCGTAGCTCGAATACATATAGGCAGTGGAGGTCGCGAACTCGGCGGCGCAGGTATCCACACGTTTGTAAACCGGGCGAATGCCGAACCCATGGCGCTTCTCGCGCACTTTGCGGTCGGTGGTCTTCCACAGGTAGGCAAGACGGCGATCCGAGAAGCCCTTGCGCTTCAGCATGCGCAAGTAGTCCGCGTCGACGCCGTCGAACGGCTTCTTTTCCAGTTCCAGTTCGAGATCGACCAGCTCCTTGATCTGCGCAAGGAACCAAGGGTCGATCTTGGTATAGCCGTGCAACTCTTCCAGCGACATGCCGATGCCGAATGCGTCGGCCACGTACCATAGGCGCTCACCGCGCGGGTAGGCCAGTTCGTCGCCGATCTTTTCCGGATCGACCGTCTTCAGGTTAAAACCGTCCACCCCGGTTTCGAGCCCGCGCAACGCCTTTTGCAGCGACTCCTGGAAGTTGCGGCCAATCGCCATCACTTCACCCACACTCTTCATCTGCGTGGTGAGACGATCGTCCGCCTGCGGGAATTTTTCAAAAGCAAAGCGCGGCACCTTGGTGACGACGTAATCGATCGACGGCTCGAACGAAGCAGGCGTAGCGCCACCGGTGATGTCGTTCTTCAATTCATCCAGCGTGTAGCCGACTGCCAGCTTTGCCGCGACTTTGGCGATAGGAAAACCGGTCGCCTTCGATGCCAGCGCAGAAGAGCGAGAAACACGCGGGTTCATCTCGATCACCACCATGCGGCCATCCTTAGGATTGACCGCGAACTGCACGTTGGAACCGCCGGTCTCGACGCCGACCTCACGCAGCACCGCCAGCGACGCGTTACGCATGATCTGGTATTCCTTGTCGGTCAGCGTCTGCGCCGGGGCCACGGTGATCGAGTCGCCGGTATGCACGCCCATCGGGTCGAGATTCTCGATCGAGCAGATGATGATGCAGTTGTCGTTCTTGTCGCGAACGACTTCCATTTCAAATTCTTTCCAGCCCAGCAGCGATTCTTCAATCAGCAATTCGTGCGTGGGGGAGGCCTCAAGACCGCGTCCGCAGATTTCCTCGAACTCGTCGCGGTTGTAGGCAATACCGCCACCTGAACCACCCATGGTGAAGCTGGGGCGAATGATGGCCGGAAAGCCGATACCGGCCTGCACCTGCAGCGCCTCTTCCATCGAATGCGCGATGGCCGAGCGCGCCGACGACAGACCGATCTTGGTCATCGCCTGCTTGAATTTCTCACGGTCCTCGGCCTTGTCGATCGCTTCCTTGGTCGCGCCGATCATTTCCACGCCGTGCTTTTCCAGTACGCCATGCTTGGCGAGATCGAGCGCACAGTTCAGTGCGGTCTGTCCACCCATGGTCGGCAGCAATGCATCCGGCTTTTCCTTTTCGATGATTTTCTCGACCATCTTCCAGGTAATCGGCTCAATATAGGTCACGT
>JAEUNB010000113.1 GCA_016790625.1 Betaproteobacteria bacterium
GCCTGGTTTGCCGAATTTTTCTGTCTACGCAGGCGCGAGGACGATATTTGCGGCCGGCGTACGCCATCATGTCTGGCCGGCAGCGATTTGCTGTTCGATTCGGCCTTTGTGCCGCATGCTGATCGTTGGGTAAACGAATACCCGTCGAAGAGCGTCTGCATGGATTTCATGCAACGTTCACTGGATGCGGTGTTGAACGCGCTGCAATCCAGCCGCAAGGATCAGCGTTATCCGTTCCAACTGGCCCTCGCGCATGAAGCGATGCACGGAGAAGCGCTGGTCATGACATTGAATACGCTTGGTTTGCCGTCGCCCGCCTTTGTTAACGGCCCGGCGGTGTTGCAGAAAGAATCTCACGATATGCGCTTCGATGGTGGCGAAATCAAGTTGGGCGACAGTGCACGGGCGTTTCGCTTTGATAACGAGATGCCGCCCATGGCGACGACGGTGGCGCCGTTTTCAATCTCGTCGTGCGTGGTTTCGGCCAGCGAATTCGCGGCATTTGCCATGTCCACCGACTATACCGATGATCGTCTTTGGTCCATAGAGGGCGCTATTTGGCGCCGCTCGATGGCTGAGGCTATTCGCGGAGGGCGGCGTGATGCGCCGGCCATGCATGTGAGTCACTACGAAGCCGAGGCTTGGTGCCGCTGGGCCGGACGCAGATTGCCGACTGAGGTTGAGTGGGAGTTTGCTGCGACGCGTTCGGCAGAATTTGCGCGATCTACCGGGCAAGTTTGGGAATGGACCGCTTCGCCGTTTGCCGCATATCCCGGTTTTGAACCCGGCCCCTATCGCGACTACTCGGCGCCCTGGTTTGGAAATCACCAAGTGCTGCGTGGCGGTTCCTTCGTAACGCATGTGCGGCTGCGTTACCCGCAGTACCGCAATTTCTATACGGCAGGCCGGCGAGACATGTTTTGCGGGTTTCGTACATGCGCCGCCGCAATTTAAGGACCGAACTGCGATAAAATCTGAGGTGGCGGGTCTCCCCGCATTCAATCTTTGTGAATCTGGTCAGGTCGGGAACGAAGCAGCCACAGCGAAGTAATTGAAGTGCCGGGGGTCAGGCTCGCCACCCTACTTTCTATCCATGGCCCACCAAGTCCTTGCCCGCAAATGGCGCCCACGCAATTTTGCCGATGTGGTCGGGCAAGAGCACGTTGTGCGCGCCTTGGCCAATGCTCTCGAAACCGGGCGCATCCATCACGCGTATCTTTTTACCGGCACACGGGGTGTGGGCAAAACCACGCTGGCGCGAATACTGGCTAAAGCACTGAATTGCGTCGGGCAGGATGGTGCTGGTGGCATGACATCGACGCCGTGCGGCAAGTGCAAGGCCTGCACCGATATTGATTCTGGCCGGTTCGTTGACTTGCTCGAAGTGGATGCGGCAACCAATACCAAAGTTGACGAGATGCGCGAGTTGCTGGAAACCGCCCAGTACGCGCCGGTGTCGGGCCGCTACAAGGTCTACATCATCGACGAAGTTCATATGCTGTCGAAGTCGGCGTTTAACGCGATGTTGAAGACGCTGGAAGAGCCACCCGGGCATGTCGAGTTCATTCTGGCCACCACCGATCCGCAAAAATTGCCGATCACGGTGTTGTCACGCTGCCTGCAGTTCAATCTCAAGAATCTGCCTCCGCAGTTGATTGCCTCGCATTTGTCCAGCATTCTGAATGCTGAGCAAATCAAATTCGAAGGCGCGGCGCTCGATTTGTTGGGGCGTGCAGCCGAAGGCAGTGTCCGCGATTCGCTGAGTCTGCTGGATCAGGCAATTGCGTATGGCGCTGGCGAGGTCAAGGCCGATCAGGTTGCCGCGATGCTGGGCGCGCTCGATCAGGGATATTTGTTTTCGTTGTTGGAGAGTGTGGCTGACCGGGATGCGAAGCGATTGGTCGGCGAAATTGATCAGTTGGCTGCACGCAGCATCTCTTTCGACATGACATTGAAGGATCTGGCGAGCGTGCTATCGCGTGTGGCGTTGGCGCAAAACGTGACCGAACGCGTCGGCGATGGACCGGATGCGCCGAAGGTGCAGTCGCTTGCTGGAAAACTGAAACCGGCCCAAGTGCAGCTTTACTATCAGATTGCCTTGTTGGGTCGGCGTGACTTGGCGCTGGCACCGGATGAGCAGTCGGGGTTCACAATGACCATGCTCAGGATGCTCGCGTTTGCCGATGGTGAAGTTGGGGCAATTCAAGCTACAGGCGCCGTCGAGCATAAGGCAGCGGCGCCGACTGCGGCGACATATAGTGCGGCGCCTCCTGCTGCGCGGGTTATCGAAAAAGCTGCTGCAGCACCGATGACGACACGTACAGTCGCGGAAAATTACGTCGAAGCAATCTCACCGGTCGACGGAAAGAAGTCAGGCTTTGATGGCGATTGGCCCGCTTTCGTCGCGCAGTTGAGCTTGGGTGGTATGGCGGGAATGCTCGCCAAGCAATGTGAATTCCAGGCCTTCAGCAATGGGGTACTTGAATTGGTCGTCGCCGCGTCGCAAAAGCATTTGGCCGAAAAGGCTTACCAAGAGAAGTTGCGGTCGGAGTTGATGCCGCATCTCGGTGCCAGTCTGAGACTCAACATTCGGATTGGCGAAATTCAGGGTGCCAGTTTGGCGGCCCATGAGGATCGCGCTCGTACCAAGCAGCAAGCAGATGCCGAAGCAGCGATCGAGCAGGATCCATTTATTAAAAACTTGCGACAGGACTTTGGCGCGGAGGTCTTGCGCGAGTCCATTCGACCGGCTGGCGTACAGTAGCGTCAATAAATATATGTTCAAAGGTGAAAAAGCATGATTAAAGGTGGGTTGGGTGGCCTGATGAAGCAGGCGCAGCAGATGCAGGAAAACATGAAAAAAATGCAGGAGCAGCTTGCGACGATGGAAGTCGAAGGGCAGGCTGGTGCCGGCATGGTCAAAGTGGTGATGACGTGCCGCAATGACGTCAAGCGCATCTCAATTGATGTCAGTGTTATGGACGACAAGGAAATGCTCGAAGATTTGATTGCTGCAGCTGTGAACGACGCTGTCAGAAAAGCCGAGCAAACCAGTCAGGAAAAAATGGGTGGATTTACCTCCGGGCTTAATTTGCCACCCGGCATGAAATTGCCGTTCTGAACGGGGTGCAATGAAAGAGCCGTCTTCGCTGGAAAGCTTGATTCAGGCGTTGCGATGCCTGCCTGGGGTGGGGCCGAAGTCGGCGCAACGCATGGCCTACCATCTGTTGCAACGCGATCAGCAAGGTGCATCGCGCCTCGCTGATGCGATGCGCAATGCGGTAGAGCGAATTCGCCATTGCGCGATGTGCAACACCTTTACCGAGGAAGATCTTTGCAACGTTTGTGTATCGCAAAGACGGGATCGCGCGCTTCTTTGTGTGGTTGAAACGCCGGCTGATTTGCTGATGATGGAACAGACGCAAACTTATCGGGGCTTGTATTTTGTTCTCATGGGGCGACTTTCACCGCTGGACGGGGTGGGGCCGCGCGACATTCATCTGGATCGTTTGCAGCGGCGCGCATCTGATGGCGTAGTGCAGGAAGTTATCTTGGCGACCAACTTCACGGTTGAAGGCGAGGCCACTGCACATTACATCAGTGAAATGGTGAACGACCTTGGTCTAAAGGTGACGCGCATCGCTCGTGGACTACCGGTTGGTGGGGAACTGGAGCACGTAGATAGCGGAACGTTGGCGCAAGCGCTGATTGAACGGCGGTCAGTCTAGCGGGCTTGCTCGCGAGGGGAGGGCGGCGCAATCCATGTCTTGAGTTTGCGCAGCATCGCTAGTGCCAGCCTGAATAGCTTTGGCACTATCCAGATTGCCAGCAATACGAATAGCAGTAACAACGCCAAGAATATGATTGGGTGTTGAATTGCCAGCCAAAGGCCACCCAAGACCATAGCATCCTCTGTAAAGGATGCAGCCCAGTTGCTTACTGGCTCGGGTGAAGTGTTGATCGCGGCTCGACTACCCGCTTTCATGAAATGTGTACCAGCGGTGATTGTGCCGCCAAGCAGTGCGGCCGCAAGTGTCCACGCTTCGCCATCCTGTGATCCGATTACGCCAGCGGCTAGTAATGCGCCAGCCGGGATGCGGATAAAAGTGTGTATCGCATCCCACAGAGAATCGATGCCGGGAATCTTGTCTGCAAAGAACTCAGTAAAAAGCAGCAATCCGCTGGCACACAAGACAATTGGATGAGACAGCAGAGCAAAGCTCTGAGGACTGTTCCAGCCAAACCAGTGCAAATGGCCGGCAAGCCCTGTAAGAAAAAGCACTGCGTACAAGCGAATGCCACTTGCCCACGCCAGTGCAGCGGCAATCGCGATGCTTACTAGTTGGTGTTCCATCTTTGCATTCCCAATCTGCCCCGAGCTGATTAGATGCTAACGCAGTGCGATTGATATCGCCGACCAAATAAATGAAGAAAAAGTTGAATCGGTGTTGACCGAGTTATCGAAATATGGCTATAATTGCGGTTCTTCGAAATTCATAACGAAGTTGCAGTTTCGGGCGCGGGGTGGAGCAGTCTGGCAGCTCGTCGGGCTCATAACCCGAAGGTCGCAGGTTCAAATCCTGCCCCCGCAACCAGTGGTGAATTTTCGAAATTGTTCTTTAAAAATGTAGACAACCGATAAAGGTGGGCACGGGATGTAAGGGTGCCTTGGGTTGACGCGCTGTTGCTCGCAAGGGTGAT
>JAEUNB010000120.1 GCA_016790625.1 Betaproteobacteria bacterium
AAACGTGGCGGCGTGTTGCAGATTCATTCCGATTTCAACTGGGCCGAGCACCTTCAGGCACATCGACGGGTGAATATGTTCGTTTACCTGAACCCCAATTGGCAGGAGCAATGGGGCGGCGCGCTGGAGCTTTGGGATGAAGGGTGTCGCAACAAGGTGTGCGAATACGCGGCGCGATTCAACCGGCTGGTGGTATTCAGCTCGCGCTCGGATACCTTCCACGGCCATCCGCATCCACTGGAATGCCCGGAAGGCGAGTACCGCCAATCGATTGCGATGTACTACTACACCAGCTCGCGGCCAGAGAACGAAATCCGCGAGCCGCACAATACGCTGTACAAGGGCTATCACATCAACCCGTGATGCAGGCAAGCTCTGATTTAATCGATTTCGTCCCGAAAAGGGACTTCCGTTGGTCGTCGTCATACGTTGTTGCGAGGAAAAAAATGTCTCCTTACATATCAAACATATGCCGCGTCGACATTTTTGTCCTCGCGCCTAGTCTGACTTAGAACTCGAGTAAATCAGAACTTTCTTAGGCTAAATCCGCCATGACGGCACGCAACGATGAAATCGAATACCTGCGCGCCGTCGCTATCCTGCTGACGCTGTTCCAGCATCTGCCGATATTGCTACCGTGGCCGAATCCGCCTGCCTGGATCGTGTTCATCTACGACCACGCGGCGTTCTGGGGCGGAGTGGACTTGTTCTTTGTCATTTCAGGTTTTGTCGTCACTCAATCTCTGCTGCGCGGCGCGTCGGCCACCGACGGAACGATCACATGGACGGATGCCAAGCGTTTCTGGATTCGCCGCGCATTCCGGCTGTTCCCGCTCGCCTGGTTCTGGGTCGCTGCGGTCCTGCTGGCAAACGCTTTTTTCAATCACTCCGGCGCCTTCGGCACGCTGAAAGACAATGCCAGTCAGGCGTTGTGGATCATGCTCTACGTTTACAACTTTTTCGCCTATCCGCTGTTTGCTGCAGGCGTGAATATTGCGCCGCTGGGGGTTTACTGGAGCCTCGCTGTTGAAGAACAGTTCTACCTGCTGCTGCCGCTGTTGTTGCTGGCGCTGAAATTTCGTGGCCTGCGCTTCCTGATGATTGTTGCCATCGCCGCGCAGTTTTTCCTCTGGCGGCCCGCACCGTGGATCGAGCCTTGGTGGGGATTGCGATTTGATGCGCTGGCTTGGGGAGTTTTGCTGGCATGGTTTATAGGCACCCCCAAACATAAGTCGTGGTCGCCAGATTTTCTGGCGAGCAATCCGATTCGCTGGATAGTCAACTCGGCGCTGATTGCCGGGATCGTGTTCCTGCCAGTCATGTTGTTCAAGCAGGCGGCTGGCACCGCACTGCTGGCCATCGTCTGCCTGATTTACGTATGGCTGGCCAGTTATCAGCGTGGACTGGTGCTGCCCGTTGCACACCTGCGACCTCTGTTGTTGTGGCTGGGCTCGCGCTCGTACGCGATCTACGTCATTCATGTGCCCGCCTTTATGCTGGTCAATGAGATCGCATGGCATATTGGAAGCGGCACCCCATCCAAAGACTGGTCTTTGGCGCCGATCCAAGTGCTTGCCGGCGTCTCGATATTGCTGATACTGGTCGAACTCTGTCACCGCCTGCTGGAGCAACCACTGCGCAACTTTGGCCGCAAACTTTCTGAAAAAATCAATTAAAACAAATAGTTGATACGGTCCGCCGGCATTACATTGCACCGCAACAAAAATAGGTTTATGCTTCGCGCCAATCTGATCTGGCGTTTGTTCAAGGACGCCGAAAACGTGATCATTGCCGTCAACGCAATCTAGCGACCAAACCCTCATCTCTGCCGCTCATCGCCCATTTCGCTCCCCGCGAAATTCGACGCAACGCTGAATTCGGCGTTGAAAACACGGCAAAACCCACATGGATACCCCCAACAAGAAAATCGGTGCGCTGACCATCGCTGCCATTGGCGTGGTGTTCGGCGACATCGGCACCAGCCCGCTCTACGCGCTTAAAGAATCCTTCAACCCCGAGCATGGCATTCCGTTGAACGAACTGACGGTGCTGGGCATCCTGTCGCTGATGTTCTGGTCACTCGTGACTTTAGTTACGCTGAAGTATCTGGTTTTCATGATGCGCGCCGACAATCGCGGCGAAGGCGGCATCCTGTCGCTGACCGCGCTGGCACAGCGCTGCTTCCGCAGCCGCTCACGGGGGCGCTGGATCGTCACTTCACTGGGTATTTTCGGTGCCGCGATGTTCTATGGTGACGCAGTCATTACGCCAGCGATGTCGGTGATGTCAGCGGTCGAGGGCCTGACCCTTTATGCACCGACGCTGGAGAAGTTCGTCTTGCCGATCGTGATTGGCATTCTGGTCGGTCTGTTCGCGATCCAGAAACACGGCACCGCCGCAATCGGGCGCTTCTTTGGTCCCACGATGGTGCTGTGGTTCAGCGTGCTTGCGCTGCTGGGCATTCTACAGATAGCCAAGAACCCGATGGTGCTGGCGGCAATCAATCCCTATTACAGCTTCGCTTTTCTGCTCGAACACCGGCTTGCCGCCTTTATTACGCTAGGCGCGGTGGTTCTATGTGTCACTGGTGGCGAAGCGCTCTATGCGGACATGGGCCACTTCGGCAAACGTCCGATTCGCGTTGCCTGGTACAGCCTGGTGTGGCCGGCTCTGCTGCTGAATTATTTTGGCCAGGGCGCACTGATGCTGGCCAATCCCGATGCGGTCAAGAATCCGTTTTACCTGATGGCACCCTCATGGGCTCTGCTGCCATTGATTGCACTGGCCTCGGCGGCGACGGTAATCGCCTCGCAGGCAGTCATCTCCGGCGCGTTCAGCCTGACCAAGCAGGCCATCCAGCTGGGCTACCTGCCTCGCTTTGCCATCAATCACACCAGTGAAAAGGAAATGGGACAAATCTACGTTCCATTTGTAAACTGGTTCATGCTGCTGTCCATTGTGCTGCTGGTGCTGGGCTTCAAG
Organism: Betaproteobacteria bacterium; assembly: GCA_016790625.1. Classification (GTDB taxonomy): domain Bacteria; phylum Pseudomonadota; class Gammaproteobacteria; order Burkholderiales; family Usitatibacteraceae; genus UKL13-2. The sequence continues at coordinate 2,983 of JAEUNB010000120.1, forward strand.
AATTCCAGCAACCTCGCCAGCGCCTACGGCATTGCGGTCACCATCACCATGCTGATCGATACGCTGCTGCTCTACGTGGTGATGACTCGCATCTGGCGCTGGAACGTGACTTTCTCTGCGGCGCTTACGCTGATCATCGTGGGCAACGACGTCATGTTCCTGTCTGCCTGCCTGACCAAAATCGGCGATGGCGGCTGGTTTCCGCTGGTGATCGGCGCCGCCATGTTCACGGTCATGAGCACCTGGCGCAAGGGCCGCGAGATCGTACGCGCGCGTATGAATGAAGACGCGATACCGTTAAAGATGTTTGTCGAATCGATGGCGATGTCGGATACGCCCAAAGTACCCGGCACCGGCATCTTTATGACCACCAGCCGCGAGGGCGTGCCCAATGCGCTGCTGCATAACCTCAAGCACAACAAGGTTTTGCACGGCCGCATTATCATCCTGTCGATCGTGATCGAAGATATCCCGCGCGTGCCCAAGGAAGATTACGTCTGGATCGAAAACATGGGCCACGGGTTCTACCGCATCATCGCCCACTATGGCTTCAAGGAAACGCCCAATATTCCGGCGATGCTGTCCGACTGCCGATTGCAGCACATGGAATTCGACATGATGGAGACCAGCTTCTTCGTCAATCGCGAATCACTGATCGCCACACCCGGCGGCGGCATGGCGCTTTGGCGCGAGCATCTGTTCGTGTGGATGTCGCACCTCGCTGCCAAGGCTTCAGACTATTTCCGCATCCCCAGCAACCGCGTGGTTGAGCTGGGGACACAGGTCGAGATTTAGAGCGCTAACCCTAGCACTGGCGCGGCTTTCAGGGCATTTTCGGTCTGCAAGGCTCGCCAATCCTCGAGATTGGAAAGTGGTTTCGTGCCAAAAATCGTCCGGCTTTGCTGGCGATTTTTCGACTGACTAGTCTCGAAAAAAGTAGGTTTTCACTTTTTTCGAAACTACACATTGAAGCGGAAATGCATGACATCGCCATCCTTGACGATGTATTCCTTGCCCTCGAGGCGCATCTTGCCGGCCTCTTTCGACTTGGCCTCGCCACCCAACGTGATGTAGTCGTTGAAGGCGATCACTTCAGCGCGAATAAAGCCTTTCTCGAAATCGGTGTGGATGACGCCAGCCGCCTGCGGCGCAGTCGAACCTTTGCGGATAGTCCAGGCGCGCACCTCTTTCTCACCGGCAGTGAAGTAGGTTTCCAAGCCTAGCAGCGTGTACGCCGCGCGAATCATTCGATCCAAGCCCGGTTCAGTCATGCCGATATCGTCGAGAAACACTTTCTTGTCTTCGTCGGACAAGTCGGCAATCTCGGCTTCAATCTTGGCGCAGATGGCAACCACCGGCGCGTTTTCCTTGGCAGCATGCGCCTTGACCGCATCCAGCAGCGGATTGTTCTCAAAACCGCCTTCGACGACGTTGGCAACATAGAGCACAGGCTTGGCGGTAATCAACGACAACGGTTTGATCAGCGCCATCTGGTCGGCGTCGAGGCCCATGCTACGTACGGCTTCGCCCTTGTCCAGATGTTTCATCATCGGCTCCAGCAGGGCCACCAGCTTGATCGCATCCTTGTCGCCGGCGCGTGAATTTTTCTGCGCCTTGTGCAGCGCTTTCTCCACCGATGCCATATCGGCCAACGCCAATTCGGTATCGATCACCGCGATGTCTGAAAGCGGATCGACCTTGCCGGCAACGTGAATCACATTCGGATCATCAAAGCAGCGCACTACATGCGAAATCGCGTCGGTCTCGCGGATATTGGCCAAAAATTGATTGCCCAAGCCTTCGCCTTTCGACGCACCCGCCACCAGGCCGGCGATATCGACGAACTCGACAATCGCCGGAATTTCCTTCAGCGGCTTCACCAGTCCCGACAGCTGTGCCAGGCGCGGATCAGGCACTTCCACGATGCCGATATTGGGCTCGATCGTACAGAACGGATAGTTCTCCGCCGCGATACCCGCCTTGGTCAACGCGTTGAAAGTTGTCGATTTACCGACGTTGGGCAGCCCTACGATTCCACACTTCATTTCGGTTCTTTCTTCTCTTGTTTCCGTTGTTCCGCCTGTTCCAACTTGGGCGGTTTGGTATGCAATTTCAGCATGGCGGCTTCCATGTCGCCCTTCGCGATCAACGGCCAAACATCGCTGGCGCGCCGCATCGCATCCTCGATCTCGCGCTCATCCGCTTTGTCCGGCCGATGCAGCACGTAATCAACGACCTCAGCGCGTGACATGTCTCCACCCAGCTTCGCCGCCATATCGCGTGGGTGACCGATGCCGATGCGCATGCGCCAGAAATCGCGCGTGCCGAGGTGCGACACGATGTCCTTGACGCCGTTGCTGCCGGCAGCGCCACCGGTCTTCATTTTCAACCCGCCAGGTGGCAGGTCCATCTCATCATGTGCCACCAGGATTTCTTCCGGCGTGATCTGATAGAACTTCGCCAGCGCGCCGACCGATTGCCCAGAGCGATTCATGAATGTCAGCGGTTTCAGCAACCACACGCTACCGGCTTTGGCCACGTCGCCATGAAACTTTGACTCTTTAGCAAACGATGCTCCCAACTCGCGCGCCAACTCGTCCAGCCACCAGAAGCCGGCGTTATGACGCGTTCTTTCATATTCACGGCCCGGATTGCCGAGACCAACGACGAGCCTGATTGGTGCTGACATGGTTTGGTGTTTATGTTGATAAATCGTATGGCTTCGCCATCGATTTATCCCGACTAACTCGGGCAAAAGTAGGGTTACACTTTTGCCCGTATTAAATGAAAAATGCCTGCCCGGGATACGAGCAGGCATTCGAGTGTGCTACGCGGCAACAGCGCGGATTATTTCTTGTCCTTACCCGCGGCCTTGTCGTCTTTCTTCTCCTCGTCCTTGGCCTTCTGGTTGGCAGCCGGTACATCGGCAGCCGACACGGCCGGTGCTGCTTCTTCTTCAGCCGCGACAGCGCGCGGGATGATGATGGTAGCGACCGACTGGTCATCGCCGCGATGCAGCGCAACCGATTCAACGCCCGCCGGCATCTTCAGATTGGAGATGTGAATGGAGTGGCCGGCAGCCAGATCCTTCAGATCGACTTCGATGAATTCCGGCAGGTCTTTCGGCAGGCAGGAAATGTCGAGTTCGTTGATGATGTGCGAAACGATACCACCGGACAGCTTCACGCCAGGTGCGACATCGGCATTGATGAAGTGCAGCGGCACCTTCATGTGCAGCTTCTTGTCGGCGGAAACGCGCTGGAAATCCACGTGCAACACGTTCTGCTTCCATGCGTGCATCTGCACGTCACGCAGCAACACCTGCTCGCTCTTGCCGTCGATGCTCATGTCGAGGATCGAGGCGTGGAACGCTTCCAGCTTCAGCTTGTGGAAAAGATCGTTATGGTCGAGTTCAACAACGGTGGCATCCTTACCGCCGCCGTAAACGATACCCGGCACTTTGTCTGCGCGACGCAGGCGGCGGCTCGCACCCGTACCCTGTGCTTTGCGCACTTCTGCTTTGATTGCGATTTTCATGATTTGCTCCAAATGTGCCGCACTTCTGTTTTGTCAAAAAGCTTGGCGGTTACGAGTCACCCGCGACCAGATGACTCCTTAAATGCGAATCGATAAGCTGATCCGCTAAAAACTGTTTCGTACTACTCGGTGAACAGCGAACTGACCGAGTTACCTTCTGCAATCCGCCGGATGGTTTCGGCAAACAACTCGGCCGTACCGATCTGGCGAATTTTCTTGCAAGCCTGCGCTTCCGGTTTCAGCGGAATCGTGTCCGTCACCACGAGTTCGTCGATCACCGAGTTCTCGACGCGCTCAATTGCCGGCCCCGACAGTACGGGATGCGTGCAATACGCAATTACCCGTGCCGCGCCCTGCCCCTTCAATGCTTTCGCGGCCTCCGTCAGCGTACCGGCGGTGTCCACGATGTCGTCCATGATCACGCATGAACGCCCTTCCACGTCGCCGATGATATTCATCACCTGCGACACATTTGCCCGCGGCCGACGCTTGTCGATAATCGCAAGATCAGCATCCAGCTGCTTCGCGATCGCCCTTGCCCGCACCACCCCGCCCACATCAGGCGAAACCACAATCAATTCCGGATAATCGTGCTTCCACACGTCACCCAGCAAAATCGGCGTGGCGTAGATGTTATCCACCGGGATATCGAAAAACCCCTGGATCTGATCGGCATGCAAATCCATCGTCAGCACCCGGTCCACACCCACACCCACCAGCATGTCCGCCACGACTTTTGCCGTAATCGCCACCCGCGCTGAACGCGGACGACGATCCTGTCGTGCATAACCAAAATACGGCATGGCTGCGGTAATGCGCGCAGCCGACGAGCGCTTCAGCGCATCGGCCATAACCATGATCTCCATCAGGTGATCGTTGGTCGGCGCACAGGTCGATTGCAAAATAAAAACATCCTTGCCGCGGACGTTTTCCATGATTTCGACCATTACCTCGCCATCGCTGAACTTGCCGACTTTGGCGCGGCCCAGCTGCGTACCCATTTGCCGTGCAACTTCCTTGGCAAGCTTTGGGCTGGCACTACCGGTAAAAATACTTAAATTATCAAACGCCATGCTAGTGCCTCATCCTCGCGGTTGGAACAAAGGTCACTACACGCATTGTCACGACCGGACTGTCTTGCCGGCCACGGCAATGCCGTGTGTTCTGGCTGGGGAGGTAGGGATCGAACCTACGAATGCCGGAATCAAAATCCGGTGCCTTACCACTTGGCGACTCCCCAAAATCGTCAGCTAACGCAGCGGATGATGCTCAATTCCCTGCGCCACAAATCCCGGGTATCCCGGCTGAAGCCGCTGAAACGCTTCCCTAGCATCCTGCCCGGATTCAAAGGCGGCAAATATACACGCCCCGGAACCGGTCATGCGGGCGCCAAAAACTGACTTTTGACTCACCGCTTGCAGAGCCGCAAAACTGGCTGCGACTGCCGGAAACTGTTTCAGAACAACAGGTTGGAGGTCATTATGTGCACCGACCAACCCACTCGCCGAAAAGTCCGCTATTTTGCGTGGAATCGTGTTTCTTGTCAATTCAGGATGACCAAAAACCACTGGCGTCGGCACCGACACAGGCGGGCAAATCACCACATACCACCAAGCAGGGATATCGATCGGCTGCAGTAGTTCACCGACGCCTTCGGCCCAAGCGCTGCGGCCAAAGATGAAGAACGGTACGTCAGCGCCCAAAGATAGGCCCAATTCTCGCAATTCGCCCTCGGACAGCCCGAGCTGCCATAGCCGATTCAGCAGCAACAGCGCCGAGGCCGCGTCTGAACTGCCACCGCCCAATCCGCCGCCCATCGGTATGCGCTTGGTCACCTCGATATCGGCGCCGAATGGTGTTCTTGCCGCTGACTGCAATGCACGCGCTGCTCGAACCACCAGATCATCCTGTTCGGCGACACCATTCAGCACACTAACCCGGCGAATCGCACCATCCTCGCGCCGGGCAATCCGCAAATCGTCACCAAAGTCGAGCAGCGTGAATGCGCTTTGCAGCAGGTGATAACCATCCGCGCGCCGGCCCACCACATGAAGGAACAGATTCAACTTTGCCGGCGCCAGGCCGGTCAGCGTCAACGGGGTTGCCATTCGTCAATCACCAATCGGACGACGGTGTCGCCTCGTGTTGCAGTCAGCCTCGACACGAATCGATTGGCGCCGGATGCCTGAAATCTTTCTGCAGTCACAAGCCAGGTGTCGCCATTGGGCAGACTCAGACTCTGCGCCTGACCATCGACCAAGCCAACCCCTTGCGTCCATGCGGCAATCATATCCAGATCGAGTGCGACACCAAGGACGTCGGCCGTCAGCTCGCCGACGGAGTCTGCTTGCACAGACTCGCCACCTTTGCGCATCACGACGCCTACCGAAGCGTTTTTTACGATTTCAGCAATCTGGCTGCCAAACGGTGTAAATATCTCGAGTCGCTCTTCTTTCTCGGCACGCGTCCACGCGACACTGCCCGTTTCAAGTCGTTGACCGACGCGAACACTGATTCGCCCTTTCAAAGCGAAAAACGCAGCCTGCCCCGCAACCGCGGCAGAAGCAGTCGCCCCACCCCTAGGATTGGGAAGTGTGGCGCATGCCGTCAGTGAGCAAACCAGCACCACAAGCATGACTGCGGGAGGACGTGTGCGACCAAAGCTGCTTTGCAGCAGCCGCGCGGCTCCCTGGAGAGCCTTCTCAAATGAAATCACGGCTGATATTTGCGTAGCACTGAAGCCAAGGTTTCGTTTTCCGGATTCTCGGCCAATGAGGTGCGCCATAGCTTCAATGCTTCATCTCGCGCGCCCTTGGTCCACATCACTTCACCCAGATGTGCTGCAATTTCCGGGTCGCGCTTCGTTTCGTAGGCGGCGCTCAGTGTTTGCAAGGCCTCGTCAAATCGTCCGAGACGATACAGTATCCATCCCAGACTATCCTGAATGAACACATCCGCCGGAGCCAATTTGATCGCCTTCTGCACCAGCTCATACGCCTCCTGCAGCCGAATGTTTCGATCTGCCAGCGTGTAACCAAGCGCGTTGTATGCATGCGCATGCTCGGGTTTGAGCTCGATAACGCGACGCAAATCCGCCTCCATGACATCCAGCTTGTCGATCTTCTCAGCCACCATGGCGCGGTCATAGAGTAAATCTGCCGTGTCGGGCCGCTCAACGATTGCGCCTGACAACAAGCTGAAAGCATCGCTGTGCGATTTTGCGTCGCGCAAAAGTTGCGCCTCGGCAAGTATCAATTGCACCTGGGTTTCGGGAGCGTCGGAAACCGCAGCTTGCGCATCTTTAAGGAATTTTCGCGCCACCGTCATTCCATCGCGCTTGGCAAAAATGCCGGCAATCTTCAACTGCGCGTTGACGAAATACTCGCCACTGGTTACGGCCCGATACCACATCACGGCATCGTCAGGCTGCTTTCGCCCCTCCGCGACCAACCCCAGATTGAAGCGCACCGGATTGGCATCCGCCGGCGAGAGTTCCAGCACGCGCTTGAATTGTATTTCCGCATCCGCAAAATCTTCGATCTGCTGCGCCAGCAGGCCCACCGCATAAGGCAGCTCCGTGTCGCGAGAATCGTATTTCATCGCCGTGCGGAACTGCTCCCGGGCCGAGAGATAACTCTTTTGTGCCACCAGCAGGCGGGCCAGCGTTACGCGTACCTCATTTACCGACGGATACCTGGCAACATAGTTTTCCAGGTATTCGCGCGCTTTGTCTTCCGATTGTTCACGCAACACCTGGGATTTGAGAATAGCCGCCTGCGACCAACCCGGCCTGCGCTGTTCTGCCGCGTCAATCGACTTGAGTGCAGCCGTCATGTTCTTGGCGTTGAAATGCGCCTGCGCGATCGCAAACTGGGCCTCTGCTACCTTTGAGTGCGGCGCAGCCAGTGTTTTGACCACCTCCGCCACAGCGGGTTTATCCGGGAAGCGCGCCAGAAATGCGTTCAATTGCATCAGCATGCGTGGTGCGCGCTCCGGCTCTGCCAGCAAAGGCGCCAGGCTCTTTTGCGCATCTTCGAGCGTCGATTGGCCCGAGGACAAGGCGCCCAACGCTTGTCTGGCAACGCTGGACGAAGGATCAATTTCCAGCCAAAGCGTTGTTGCCTGAAGCGCCATGCCGAGCTCCCGCGCCTGGAAGGCCACTTCAACCGCACGACGGGCAACACGGGCATCGCGTGTTTTCTCGGCCAAGTCCATCAGGCCGCGCATTGCCAGCGAGGTGCGTCCGCGCTGACCAGCAATCTCGGAAATCAGATACTGATAAAGAATTTGGTCGGTCAGACCGCCACTAGATCCTTCTGCCGGAACAGGTTCAACTTGCGCGGCCGCCTTGGCGCGCGTCGGCTCGGCGGCCGAAAGCAAAGCAGCGTTGCATGCAGTGACTGCCAAAAGCGCCAGAACTGTTTTGCGATGTTTCATCTCGATCCAGTTGAAGCTGAACATTGAACAGGTGCCGCCTGATTGAGGCGGAGCGATCATCATAAACACTTCAGACTATTGCGTCATCGGCAAGTTCGCTCCAACAAGCCATTGGCCGCTACAATCAATGAACCTCTTACCCGCAGCTTGACCGACGAATGCCTGAATTGCCGGAAGTCGAAACAACACGCTTAGGCTTGCTCCCCAAGGTAAAGGGACGGCGCATCGACGAAGTAATAGTACGCAACCGACGGTTGCGATGGCCCATTCCGCGCAACTTCGAGAAAATGCTGGCTGGCCAGACCGTCGGCGATGTGCATCGCCGCGGCAAGTACCTGTTGTGGGATTGTGGAACCGGCTTCGTCCTAAGCCATTTGGGCATGTCAGGCTCATTGCGAATTCTTCAGGCTGAAACGGCGGCGCTGGTCCACGATCATGTCGATATCGTTTTCGACAACAGCCTCGTCGTCCGATATCACGACCCACGTCGGTTTGGCGCCATGCTGTGGCTCGCCGGCAGGGAACTCGATCACCCCCTGCTCGACAAACTTGGCCCGGAACCCCTTTCTTCGGACTTCGACGGCAACTATCTCCACGCCGCTTCACGCGGCCGGCGCACCAGCATCAAGGAGTTCATCATGAACGGCCACGTCGTGGTCGGCGTGGGCAACATTTACGCTTCCGAAGCGTTGTTCATGGCAGGAATCGATCCGAGGCGTTATGCCGGCACCATTTCTCGCGCCCGCTGCAACAAACTGGCTGAATCCATCAAGCAAACATTGGCAAACGCCATACGCGCGGGTGGCTCCTCGCTACGCGACTACGTGCAGGCGGATGGCGAGTTGGGTTACTTCCAGTCTGAGGCGCAGGTATACGGCCGCGATGAGATGCCATGTAACGTTTGTGGCTCACATGTCCGCAGCATACGGCAAGGCCAACGTTCCACGTATTTTTGTGCCACCTGCCAGAAATAGCGACGACCGCTAGAATAGGCGTACAAGACATCCATCCACGACATGAACCGACCCCCCGCGATTACCGAAAGGCTTGCCGAGCTGCAGTCGTGGCGCTATGGGCTTTCGGGGCAGATCACGCGAATCGCTGAGTTTTTGCGATTGCATGACTTCATGACACCCAACATGCAGGCGGCGCTTGACGATGCCTTGGCGCAGGTTGCCCGCCAGCGTGTGACGATCGCGTTCGTAGCAGAAATGGGGCGTGGCAAGTCGGAACTGATCAACGCACTGTTTTTCGCCGATCTTGGCAGGCGTTTGCTCCCGTCTGGCCCGGGCAAGGGTACGCGTTGTGTGACTGAATTGCG
>JAEUNB010000191.1 GCA_016790625.1 Betaproteobacteria bacterium
ACAGTGGATCACTTGAGAAAGTTATCTTCTGCTGTTTTTCCGCTGCCGACTTTGCCGTTTACGAGCGAGAGCTCGACGGTCGTTTCGACTAACGAGGTTATTGTTTTGTTCTCCCACATCTACATCGGCATCTCCGACTTCACCAAGGCAATGGCGTTCTACCAGCCATTGATGGCATCACTCGGTGTGCAGCCGCGTTTCGCTGACGAAAGCCATCCGTGGGCGGGCTGGCAGTCGTCGCCGGACCCGCGGCCGTTGTTCATCATCGGCCGTCCGCATAACCAATCGCCGCATCAACCCGGCAATGGCCAGATGGTGGCGTTTCTTGCCGAGAGTCGCGCGCAAGTCGATGAGGCCCATCGCATCGCGCTAACCAATGGCGGCACCTGTGAAGGCCTACCGGGTTTGCGGCCGCAGTATCACGCCCACTATTACGGCGCTTACTTTCGCGATCCCGATGGCAACAAGCTGTGCGTGGCTTGTCATCGCCCGGAGTAATGGCGAACTGATTTTCGCGATTCGAAGCCGCTGTTTTTCGGCCAACCCGGAAGGCGGCTAGAATTTCTGCATCGCGTCCTGTGCAGAGGGGAATCGTCATGACCGTCATCGTTCGCAATGTGCTCGCGGTCCTCGTTGGACTCATCGTTGGCGGCATCGTTAACGGCGCGCTCATTTCCGTCAGTCCCTCGCTTGTCCCACCGCCTGCAGGCGTGGACGTCAACAATCCGGAAAGTCTGCGCAAGGGCATTCACCTTTTCGAGGCGCGGCATTTCCTTATGCCGTTCCTGGCGCACGCATTGGGCACACTGGCAGGCGCGTTCCTCGCATACCTGATCGCAGCGAGCTACAAAGTGCGATTCGCCTATGCGATCGGCGTGGTGTTTCTATGCGGCGGCATTGCGGCGTGTTTCATGATTCCCGCGCCGGTGTGGTTCATGGCGGTTGATCTGATATTGGCTTACCTGCCGATGGCGTGGCTGGGCGCGAAGATGGGTGGCCGCGTCATGCCGGCCGGCAAGAGTCCTTCCTGAAACAGGAGCACATCTTGTCTGTGACTACATACATGATCATCGAACGCTTCCGCAATGGCGATGCCGTCCCGGTTTATCGCCGCTTCCGCGAGCGCGGGCGCCTTGCCCCCGAGGGCCTGACCTATGTTTCGAGCTGGGTGACGCCGGACCTGACCTGCTGCTATCAGGTGATGGAGGCAGCGGATCGCGCGCTGTTGGATCAATGGATGGCGAACTGGTCGGACATCGTCGATTTCGAGGTGCATCCGGTGATTTCGTCGGCCGAAGCGGCGGCGCGCATTGCGCCCAGGCTGGCATGAGATTGCCCGGCTGTCTCAATAGACGGAGGGCCTGAGACGCATGGCCGGCGTATCGCCCTGCGAACTTCCTGCGCATGCCCTGCTGCAGCGCTATCGCACGGCGCAAGGATTCGCGGACTGCTATGCGGTGGAGATTGATCGCAACGTGAGCCTGGCGCAATTTATCGCGGCGTTTTACACCACGCCGCTGTTCAAGGTTGAACGCGCAATCCTGAAGTGGGCCGCACGCCGTCCCTCGAGCGATGCGGAGGCGAAGTTGCTTGCGGCGGGCGAGCGAGAAACGTTTGCCGCCTGGCGCGTGGAAGCACGCGAGCCCGCGCAAATCCTGCTGGCGGATTTCACGGGACGCACGTGCTCATGGCTGATGGTCGAGCCGCTCGAAGCCGGTCGGACGCGGCTCTACTTTGGCTCCGGCATCGTGCCGAAGGTCGACAGGAAGAGCGGACAGGCATCGATGGGCATTGCGTTCACGGCGCTGCTGGGGTTTCACAAACTCTATTCGCGCGCGCTGCTGGCGGCGGCGCAAAAGCGTCTGATGAAATGAAGAGAAAATAGCAGGAGGAGAAATGAAAAAAATGGAGCCAGCCGGTGATCAACCGGCGTCGGAGCTGATCGACAAACGCATCGCTGATCTTGGCGACTGGCGCGGCAAGACGCTGGCGCGCATGCGAAAGCTGATCAAGGAAGCCGACCCGGATGTGGTCGAGGAGTGGAAATGGGGCGGGCCGGTGTGGTCGCACGACGGCATCATCTGCACCGGTGAATCCTACAAGGACAAGATCAAACTCACTTTCGCCAAGGGCGCTTCACTGAAGGATCCGACCGAGGTGTTCAACTCCAGCCTTGAGGGAAATGCGCGGCGCGCGCTGGATATTTTTGAAGGCGATGAGGTCGATGCGACGGCATTCAAGGCGATCATTCGCGGCGCCGTTGCGCTGAATTCGTCGGGCGCAAAGGCTAAGACGAAACCGAATGCGAAACCCAAGACCAAAGCGGCGAAGTAAAAGTCACGTAACCCAATCGCATAACGAAATCAAAGGACTCGCATGCAGAAAACCTATCGCGCCAGTTGTCACTGCGGCGCCGTCGCCATCGAAGCCAAGCTCGATCTCACGCAATCCAGCTACCGCTGCAATTGTTCGATCTGCCGCCGCAATCGTTTCTGGCCCGCAGTAGCGCTACCAGATGGTTTTCAGATCCTGTCAGGCGAGAGCGAGCTGACCAAGTATGTTTTCGGCAGCAAGAAGAATCATCACTACTTCTGCCGCCATTGCGGCGTGCGTGTGTTCGGCGTTGGTAACGAGACGCCGATCGGCAAGATGTATGGCGTGAATATCGGCTGCCTGGAAGGTGTGAGTGAAGCGGAGCTGGCGGCGATTCCGATCACATACGTGGATGGCATGCAAGATCGCCCGGATAGAAAGCCGGAGTTTTTCCAGCATCTTTAGCCCGCATTTAATAGTCAAACTCCAGCACTGGTGCGGATTTCCGGGCAAAAACGGTTGGAAATCCGCGCCAACGCTGGAGTTTGATCCTTACTTTTTCTTCGACTCCGCTTCCTTCGCATTCTCCTTGTCGAACGCAGCGCGATTGAATGCGGTGCCTGTATCCTCCGCCACCTTGCGCACGATGGCCCAGTCGCGCTGGTAGTCGGCGGGATGGAAGCGGTCATCGCCGTTGAACTCCTTGGTCATCTCGGCGGTGAATTTATAGTTGGCGAAACATTCGCGGATCTTCGTCGCCAGCGCGGGATCGAGGTCGTGCGCGTAGGCGAAGCTGGAGGTGATGAACGGCGCGCTGGAGTAGAGCGTGCGGAAATTTTCCGCTTTCACCACACCGCGTTTGGCCATGCGCTCCAGTACGTCGTCGGCAATGGCAGCAGCGTCGTAGTCGCCGGTGTTCACGCCGAGGATGGACTGGTCGTGCTTGCCGGAGAATAGCGGCTTGTAATCCTTATCCGGGGTCAGACCTTCCGCCGGCAGCAGCGAGCGCGGTGCGAGATTGCCGGAGTTCGATGACGGCGCCGAATGCGCAACCTTCTTGCCTTTGAGATCGGTGAGCTTCTTGTACGGGCTATCGGCCTTCACGATCACGGCGAGGCGATAGGAACGCGGACCGCTGGCGTCGCCTTTTACAGCGAAAGGAATCGCGCCGGCGAGATTGACCGCGTAGCCGGTGGAGCCGGTCGAGAAGCCGCCCAGGTGCAGACGGCCGGCGCGCATGGCTTCAATCTGTGCGGCGTTGGATTGCACCTGATAGTACGCGACCTTCTTGCCGGTGCACTTGCCCAGATGCTCCTGGAAGTTGGCAAAAATTTTCTGATACACCGCCGGATCTTCGATCGGTGTGTAGGTGAAGATCAGCGTGGACGGATTCTTCCATTTCGACTTATCGGTCGGCGGATCGGCCACCATGTTTTTGTCGGCATCGCAGTACATCTCATCGAGTTGCCCGCGATTGGCGCAGGCCTGCGCGTGCACCGCGCCGGCAAGCAACGCGCCCGCAAGCGGCGTCAGGGCAAATATTTTCATTGTGTTCATCGCATTTTCCTCCGCTTACTCTTCCAGTTTCGTCACACTGTGACCACCAAAACCTTTGCGCATCATCGCCAGCAGTTTCGATGCGTACTCATCCTGTCCCTGACTGGCGAAGCGCGACATCAGCGCCAGCGACATCACCGGCGCAGGAATACCCTGCTCGATTGCTTCCATCGCGGTCCAGCGGCCTTCGCCGGAGTCCGGCACCAGCGGGGCGATGCCGACCAGATCCTGATCGACCTTGAGAAACTGTGCCGTGAGATCCAGCAGCCACGATTGCACCACGCTGCCTTGTCGCCAGTTCTCCGCGATCGCGGCGATATCCAGATCGAATTCGCGCTTGCCCGACAACAATGAAAATCCTTCTGCGTAGGCCTGCATCATTCCGTACTCAATGCCGTTGTGCACCATCTTGACGAAATGCCCGGCACCGGAGGGGCCGACGTGCAGCCACTGATGCTCGCCGGGTGAAAGCGCGTTCAGCTGCCGCTCCACGCGCTGCACCGCTGCCGCCTCTCCGCCGACCATGATGCAATAACCATTGGCGAGGCCGTGCACGCCCCCCGAAACCCCGGCATCGACAAACTGGATATCGGCGGCGCGGAACATCTCAGCCGCTTTGACTGTTTCCTTGTAGTGGCTGTTGGCGCCGTTCACCACCAGGTCGCCCGGCGTGAGTTTGAGGCGCAATTCTTCCAGCGTGTGATTGGTCGCTTTGCCAGCGGGCAGCATCAGCCAGAGTTTGCGCGGCAGTTGCAGGCCATTCAGCAATGCATCCAGCGAATAGGCAGGATTGAAGCCCGGCTCATTGGCCAGCGCATCGACCGATTTGCCGTCGGCATCGAAGCCGACCACATGAATATTGGCGCGACACATTTTGCGCGCCATGCTGGCGCCCATCTTGCCCAGGCCGATCATGCCGATTTGCATATCAGAGAACCTTTTTGCGAATGTAGGTGACGATCAACTCGGCCAGAATGACGACAACAAAAATGGTCAGCAGCACCACGGCAACCTGATCCCAGCGGAACAGGTTTTGCGCGGTATCCATCGCCATGCCGATGCCGCCGGCGCCGACCAGGCCGAGTACGGCGGATTCCCGCACGTTGATGTCCCAGCGGAACAGCGCGATCGACCAGAACGCGGGCTTGACCTGCGGCCAGTAGCCTTTGGTGAATACACTGGCCTTGGGGGCACCTACCGCGGTCAATGCCTCGATGGGACCGCGCTGACATTCTTCCAGCGCTTCGCCGAACAGCTTGCCGACGAAACCGATTGAGCGAAACGCGATGGCCAGTGTGCCGGCCAGCGCTCCAGGACCGAACACGGCAATGAACAGCAGCGCCCATACCAGCGAATTGACCGAGCGCGACGAGACCAGAATCAGTTTGGCGAAGTAGTTCAGCGGCGCGAACGGCACCAAATTGTTCGCGGCCAGCATACCGACCGGCACCGCCAGCAGGATCGAAAGCAACGTGCCCAGTGTCGCGATGTTCAGTGTTTCGATCAACGCATCGTGCACCGATTTGCCGTAGTACGCGGTATCCATCGGCCACATGCGGGCAAAGAAGTCCTGCACCTGTGCCGGCGCGTCGTAGAGAAATTCGGGAATGAACTCGATGTGCCGCAGTGACATCACCAATGCAGCGACGGCGATAAAGTAAAACGCGAAACGGATGAAACGCTGCTCGAAGGTGAAGCGGCGCCATTCGCGATTGATCGCATTCATGCCGGCTGTCGTCGCATCGGGAGTACTCATTCTTCCTCCCCACGTTTGGCGACAGTCGTGGTCGAGGTGCCTTTGCCGAACCAGCCCGAAATCGTTTTGTTATCGAGGAATACGGCACGCAGGATGTTCGACAGAATCTCGCCGGCGAATATCAGCGAGATGATGCTGATGAGGATTGCCAGCACGAAGTCATAATCGAAACGCTGGAACGCGGCGAACAGTGTGCCGCCCACGCCGCCGGCACCGACGATGCCGACCATGGTGGAATTACGAAGGTTGGAATCGAGCTGGTAGGTGCAGAAACCCAGGAAGCGGCCGAACACCTGCGGCAGTACGCCGTAAGTCAGCACATTGAAGAACGACGCGCCCGATGCGCGCACTGCTTCTACCTGTTTCAGTGAAATTTCCTCAATCGCTTCGGCAAACAGTTTTGAGATAAATCCGATCGAAGCAATCACCAGTGCGCCGATGCCGGCAATGGCACCGAAACCCACCGCTTTCACGAAGATGATGGCGACGATCACCGGATGAAACGAACGGCACAGCGCAATAACCAGCCGCGCCGGCCAGGAGATCCACACAGGAGACAGATTGCGCGCCGACATCAGGCCAATCGGCAGCGCGATGATGATGCCGATGGCGCTGGCGATGATGGCGATCTCAAGGCTTTCTGTCAGCCCCTTGACGATCATCTCCCATTTATCGCCACTGAAATTGGGTGGGAACATGCGGGAGAGAAAACGCTGCGCATTATCGAGGCCGCTGACAAAACGGCTCCAGGTGAAGTCGAGTTGGGCTGCGGCCCAGACGACGTAGGCAGCCAGCGCCAGCCAGCCAAAGCGTGCGGGCCAGTTGACGGGGAAGGGGTTGCGAGGGAGTGTGGTCATGGTTGGTGGCCCTTGATCACTCGATCCAGTTCTCGCCGCCGTAAATCTCTTTCAGGTTGGCATCGGTAAGCGCGGAAGGATCGCCGTCGAACACCACCTTGCCACCCGTCATGCCAATCATGCGGCCGCAGAAGCGCTTGGCCAACTCAACGTTGTGAATGTTCACCACCACCGGGATATTGCGCTTGCCGGCGAGATCGGCCATCAGTTCCATGATCTCCACCGAGGTCTTGGGGTCCAGCGACGAAGTTGGTTCATCGGCCAGCAGGATCTCCGGGTGCTGCATCACGGCGCGTGCGATACCGACGCGCTGTCGTTGCCCGCCGGAGAGACTATCGGCTCGTTGGTTGGCGAAATTGGCGAGACCTACCGTATCGAGCAGGCTGTAGGCCTCCTCGATATCGCTGGGCGGGAATTTGCGCAGCCAGGCTTTGAATGCGGTCATGTAACCGAGGCGGCCGGTCAGCACGTTCTCCATCACCGTCAAACGCTCGACCAGGTTGTATTCCTGGAACACCATGCCGATGCGGCGGCGTGCGGCGCGCAGCTCGGCACCCTTAAGCTGCGCAAGATCCATACCCTGAAACAGGATCTGCCCGGACGTCGGTTCGACCAGGCGATTGATGCAACGGATCAACGTCGACTTGCCGGTACCGGAAGGACCGATGATGGCAGTGATGCCGTCGCCGGCGATATCGAGGTCTATGCCCTTTAATACCGGCACGCCGCGTTTGTATTCCTTTACCAGGCCGCGGATTTTCAGCGAACGATCGGTCATTGCTTGCTTTCCTTTATTTTTTTGCTGCTGGCGTCGCGCGATTGATCGGCTCGCCACTTCGTTTGGCCACGTCACGCACCGCCTCGAAATCGCGCTTGTAGATCATCGGCAGATAACGGTCCGCACCTTGAAATGCTTCAATCAATTGTGGCGAGAACCGGTACGACAGCGTGCACTCGCGAATCTTCGCCGCCAGTGATGGGTCGAGATCGTGTGCCAAAACCATACTGCCGGCGGGAAAAGATTTACTGGTATAGATGATGCGGTACTGGCCGGGTTTGACGATGCCACGATCGAGCAGGCGGTCCAGCACATCGTCGGCGACAGCGGCGGCGTCGTAATCGCCGCGTAGCACGCCGGTGATCGAATTGTCGTGCTTGCCGGAGTAGATCACCTTGTAATCGGCATCAGGCGTGAGTCCCTCAGCCGGGAACAGCGCGCGCGGCGCCATATTGCCGGAGTTTGATGAGGGCGCGGTGTGCGCCACGCGCTTGCCCTTGAGGTCGGCAAGCTTTTTGAACGGACTGTCGTTTTTCACCAGCACGATCACATGATAGCCCAGCAGCTTGCCACCCTTTTCGGGTGACATGCCGATGCCGGCGTACGGTACCGCACCCGCTACATTGACCGCGAACGGCGTGTCGCCGGTGGCCAGCATGCTGAACTGCAGGCGGCCGGAACGGAACGCTTCGACCGCTGCGGCGCTGGAATGAACCTGAAAGAAGCGCACCGGCATCGCCGTGCAGCGGCCCATGTGCGCGACATACGGCTCCCACAGTTTTTCGTAGGTCGATGTGTCTTCCTGCGGCGAATAGCTCAGCAGTAACGCGGAGGGCTTGCGAAATTTGGCCGCGTCCTTGGGCGGATCGGCGGTGAGGTCGCGATCTTCGTCGCAATAGATGGTGTCGAGATCGCCGCGATTTGTGCACGTATCTGCCGCTGCGGCCCCAAGGGGCAACAAGAGCAATACGAAGCAGGCACCAAAACGAATCATTCGTTCAGTATCAAACAAAAACGCGCCGGATGGTCCGGCGCGTTTTTATCAGGGCTTAATCAGGGTTTCTTGGCCTTGGCTTCTTCAGCCTTTTTCTTCGCGGCTTCGGCTTCCTTGGCGGTCTGCTTGTCATAGTTGGCGCGGTTGAATGCTTCGCCCGA
>JAEUNB010000302.1 GCA_016790625.1 Betaproteobacteria bacterium
CTACGCAATCTCGACAAAACAGGATGATCGCCTGAGAGTGGCGTCACAGCGCATCCCGCACTAAGGGGAAAATCGCGATGGCCATTCGTATCAGACCAACGTGGATATCGACCCAGTCAAAAAATGACTGTATAGTCACACATTGAACCAACAAGTCTCCGAAAAGTCAACTTATCGTGCTCGGCATCAAGATCCCGTTCAAGCAGCAGCAATTTGAAGCGCGTGAGGAAGCCATTCTCGACGCCGTAAATCGGCTGTTGTCGGAAAAAGGCTTCGACCTGATGACGATGGATGACGTGGCCGACGCAGTGGGAGTGGCCAAAGGCAGTCTGTATAAGCACTTTTCGTCCAAGGAAAAGCTGGCGGCGGCGGTGATGATTCGCCTCCTCAGCCAGACTCTTGAGACACTGCAGCAAATGCCAGCCGACTGGCCAGCCGTTCGGCAATTGGAGGAAATCCTGCGCTGGTCGCTGCACCAACGCATGCGCGGCGGCGTACCTTTGCTACCCTCCACCCGCGGCGCTTTGCAGCGAGCATTGATGATGAATCTGGAGTATCTGGCGTTGGCGTTTAAGGTAAATACGAAATTCCATGCGCTGGTCGAACGCGCAAAAAGCGACGGGGATGTCGCGCGCGACGTGCCGGATGAAGTGGTGGTCTACACGCTTTACGCCCGATCGTGCGACCCGACGGTTGACTACCTGCGGCGCGATGGCAAGCTGAGCGATGATCAAATCGTCGAGGCGATGGTAGCCGCCACTTTTCATGGACTGGCCGGACTAAAAAAATAGCAACCGCGATTCACCGAATTGTCTTGTTTCCCTGCTTCAATACCTTGATTTACCACGGCAGGCTTTCATCCGAATGACTATCATTGCCGTAGCAATCTTGTTCCCCTTGATTTGACCTGACTCTTTCAGACTGGTGCTTCGATGAATCACGCCCCCGCCAAGCCAAACATGATCTATCCCGAACTGTTTCGCGACCTCGAAAAATCGCGCTGGAATATGGCAAGCGATATTCCGTGGGATAACTTCGATCCATCCAAGCTGTCGGACGAACAGGCGATGACGATCAAGATGAACGCCATTACCGAATGGTCGGCCCTGCCGGCAACGGAAATGTTTTTGCGCGACAACCAGAACGACAGCGATTTCTCCGCGTTCATGTCGATCTGGTTTTACGAAGAGCAGAAGCACTCGCTGGTATTGATCGACTACCTCAAGCGTTTCCGTCCTGACCTTGCGCCGACCGAGGAAGAGTTGCACGCGGTGCGCTTCCCGTTCGATCCCGCGCCGGCGCTGGAAACGTTGATGCTGCATTTCTGCGGCGAAATTCGCCTGACGCAGTGGTATCGCCGCGCCTCCGAATGGCATACCGAGCCGGTGATCAAGAAAATCTACGACACCATTTCCAAGGATGAAGCCCGCCACGCGGGTGCCTATTTCCGCTACATGAAGCGCGCAGTGGAAAAAATGGGCGCCGATGCCAAGCTGGCGTTCGCCAAGATCGGCGTGTTGATGGCGAGCTCGGGCAAGAGCGGCAAGCCGCTGCATCCCACCAACCTGCATGTGAACAAGGATTTGTTTCCGAACGACACGGTGCAATCCAAATTACCGGACCCGGAGTGGCTGGAGCGCTGGCTGGATACGCAAATCCAGTTCGACAAGGTCTGGGAGAATCGCGTGGTCAACGGCATTCTCAAGCAGATGTCCAACCTGTTTGATCGCACGTTTGAAACATCGACTGATCTGAATCGCTTCCGCAAGGAATTGATCGCCAGCATTTCGCCTGCGGGCAAGGTGCAATCAGCCTGATCGAACCACCCCGACCGTGGCAGTACAATACGGTCATGCGTCCGTCATTCGAAAAAAAATTCTGCACACCCTTCGACCTGCCGGCGCGGGCAGCCACGCTGGCCTCAAAACGGGTCTTCACCAACGGCGTATTTGATGTCCTGCACCGCGGTCACGTCACCTACCTGGCCGAGGCCGCAGCGATGGGCGCATCATTGATCGTGGCCCTGAATTCCGACGCATCGGTGAAACGTCTCGGCAAGGGCGATGATCGACCGATCAACACGCTGGAAGATCGGATGGCGGTGATCGCCGCACTGGAATGCGTGTCGCTGGTGACCTGGTTCGAGGAAGACACACCACTGCAGCGCATCATCGAAGCGCGGCCCGAGGTGCTGGTCAAGGGCGGCGACTGGGCGATCGACAAGATCGTCGGCGGCGCGGAAGTGAAATCCTGGGGTGGCAGCGTGCACGCGATCGAATTCCAGTTCGAGCGCTCCACCACGGCAACGCTGGCGAAAATCCGCAACTCGAAATGATCGACTCATCTTTCATCGAGCGCGTTCGCCAAATCGTCGGCGCAGCCGGCGTACTCACCGATGCTGGTGATATCGACCCCTACGTGCGTGACTGGCGCGGCAACTACATCGGCAAGACTGCCGTGGTCGTGCGTCCCGCCAACACCGAAGAAGTCGCCGCCGTGGTCAAGCTCTGTGCGCAAACACACACGCCGATTGTTCCCCAAGGCGGCAATACCGGCATGGTGGGTGGCGGCGTGCCCGACACGTCCGGCGATGCGATTGTGCTGTCGCTGAAGCGCATGACCCGCATCCGCGAAATCGATCTCGCCAACAATGCGATGACGGTGGACGCCGGCTGCATTCTTCAGACCATACAGAACGCGGCGCTGGAAAACGATCGCTATTTCCCACTGTCGCTGGCAGCGGAAGGCAGCTGTACGATCGGCGGCAATCTTTCCACCAACGCAGGCGGCACGGCGGTGCTACGTTTCGGCAACGCGCGTGACCTGGTCCTCGGCATCGAGGCGGTGACACCCGACGGTCGCATCTGGAATGGGCTTAAAGCTCTGCGCAAAGACAACACCGGCTACGATTTGAAGCATCTGCTAATGGGTGCCGAGGGAACGCTGGGCATCATTACCGGCGCGGTGCTGAAGTTGTATCCCAAGCCGCAGCGCACCTGCACTGCGCTGGTGGCTGTGCCGTCACCGCGCGCGTCGGTGCAACTACTGGCGACGATTCGCGGCGCGATGGGCGACCGCCTTACCGGTTTTGAATTGATGTCGCGGGTTTGCGTCGATCACGTTATCACCCACTTCCCCTCCACTGCGGAACCCTTCGAGCAGCGTCACGATTGGCAGGTGCTGGTCGAGCTCACCGACACATTGAAGGATGCGCAGTTGGAAGATGCACTCGCCACCTCGCTTGAGCCGGCATTCGAATCCGGCCTGGCCGAAGATGCCGTGATCGCATCCAGTGAATCGCAAGCCAGCGCGCTGTGGGGTATACGCGAACACATCCCCGAAGCGGAAAAGGCACGCGGCAAGAGTGTCAAGCACGATATCTCGGTACCGATTTCGCGCATTGCCGAATTCATCGAGCGCGGTGATGCAGCATTGAATGCGGCGTTTCCAAATGCCCAGGTGATCTGCTTCGGCCATATTGGCGACGGAAATCTGCATTACAACCTGTCATTTCCCGGCGCCACCCCTTCAGTCGAGCAGACGCATGCCGCCAACAGCATCGTCTATGCGCTGCTTGACGAGCTGGGTGGCTCGATCAGCGCCGAACATGGCCTGGGCCAAATGAAACGCGACGAAATCACCCGCCACAAGGGCGAAGTAGAACTCGACATGATGCGCGCCATCAAACGAGCGCTGGACCCCCACGGCATCATGAACCCGGGAAAAGTGCTGTAACGAAAATAGTAAGCCCCAGCATGGGCGCGGTCTCCGGACCACTATTGCCCGGAAAGCCGCGCCAGCACTGGAGTTTCCATCTCGGGAAACATGAAATTTCCTTCGCAGCCTGTTATCGTGCGGTGACTACTTCTTAGCGGGAGCTGACGCGGGCGTCGCTACTGCGCTACCGCTGTCGGCAGGCGGCGCCACCGTTGCTGCTGCCACCGGCGCAACCGGACAAGTAACGGCCTTCAGTGTGCTGCCCTCGAAATCGCGCTGCATGATGGTCAGCCGCGCAATCATGTTCATATCTGGCTCCTTGACGGTATAGACCACTTCCTTCAGTTGCGCATTGCGGGGGGTGACCTGCAAGTCCTTGACCAGCGAGCCAGCCTTGCCTTGAATGTCGGCAGCAGCCTTTTTCGATGCTTCGTCACTGGAAAAAACGCCCAGCGAAATGGAGTTGTCACCCAGTATCGAGACATCCTTCACACCGGCCTTCTTGATATTCGCCACCAGCGTTTCGGCTGCGCGCTTGTCTTTCTGCGCCGGCAACGAAACGGCGAAGCGGGTGAAGTCCTCGACATTGCGTGTATTCAGGCGATCACCCAGATTCATCGCGGCAAACGAAATCTGTGCTCTGGAGCCGTCCGCCGGCTTGACGCCAAAATCAACGCACGCCGAGCCACGCAACGCTTCTGCAAGCTTCTTGGCGGCAATCGCCTCGGCCTGCGCCTTTGCAGGTTCAGTGACCGAAACAATCTTCATCGCGTCGCGATTGATTTCCGCCGGCGGCGCGGCACGCGGCCGGGTTTCTGATTGGTACAGCCAGGCGCCAAATGCGACGTTGGCGATCAATAGCAGGAAGAAAACAAAACGGGCCATAAATTCAGTTATGCACAGTCGTCAATTACATTGTGGAGTGGGAAATTTCGATCAGGCCATCCAGCACCAGATTGTCGTTGATCGTCACTGGAAACGGAAGATGCGGCGCCAGCGCGTGGATCGCGCCGCCACTGGCAATACAGTACGGCACCTCGCCGGTATGCGCCGACAGGTGCGTGTACATGCGTTGCACCGCTCCGCTGCAGGCTTCGATGGCGCCGGATGAAATGGCGCTCAGCGTATTGCGCGGGAACGTGCGGTACTCGCCAACGCCGTCCGGCAACTGCGCCGTGCCGCGGGTCAGTGCCGTGTGCATCAAGGCCGGGCCGGGTACAATCACGCCGCCGAGAAACTCGCCGGTTGCCGTCAGCGAATCGATGGTCAGCGCCGTGCCGGCCATCACCACCAGTTGCGGGCCGGATACGGGATGCGGAACGGCCCGAGCGGCAATCAGCGCGGCCCAGCGGTCTGTCCCCAGTGCATCGGCCTGCTCATATTGATTGGTCACGCCGCACTGCGATGCCGGGGATCGAATGAATTCGACCGGCACGCCGAAGCGATACAAGCGATCCTTGATACTGTTGGCGACATCGCTACCGGCGACATTGGACACGATGATTCGATCAATGCGACTGGCATCGGGCAGATGGCTGAACATGTCAGCCGAATTGGCTCCAACCGTGGCAAACGCGCCACGCATAAACCAGCCCTTGCCATCGTGCAGGCCCCATTTGACTCGCGTATTGCCGGCATCGACCGCCAGCACATGGGTTGCAGCGTTCACTTTGCATTCGTCCTTTTTTCGCTTCCAACCGCACGCAGGCTGATTTCGCCGGACGCCAACGCGAGTTCGCGTCCATGCTGGCGAACCAGCAATGCACCGTCGTCCGCCACGCCACATACCGTCGTCTCAACCACCGATCCGTCGGCATGAAGCACCCGCACCGGCTTGTCGTGCAAGGCGTGCAGGCGAATCCACTCCGCCTTGAATCGGGCAAAACCATCGCGCTGAAACTCATCGAGCGCGGTAACCAGTTGCCGCAACACTGCTGCCAGTAGCGTGTTGCGCGAAATCTCTGCACCGGCGATCGTGTCGATGTCGGTCGCCGGCTGGTCGATACTTTCCTTCAACGCAGTTGGCAATCGCACATTGATACCGACGCCAATCACCACCGCCGTCGGGCCAAGCATATCGCCCTGGCTCTCAATCAACACGCCTGCCAGCTTGCGATGCCCGGCCAGCACGTCGTTCGGCCATTTCAGTGCGACTTCCCGACTGACACCCAGTTCATGCAGTGCGCGCACCACGGCAAGCCCCACCACCAGCGACAATCCACCCAGATGAGCCGCCCCGCGATCAAAACGCCATAGCAAAGAAAATGTCAGCGACGATGCAAACGCCGACTGCCACACGCGTCCGCGACGACCGCGCCCGGCCGTCTGCATTTCTGCTGCAATACACGTGCCTGATGGCGCGCCGTCAGCCGCACGTGACATCAGTTCGGTATTAGTCGATGCAATGGTTTCCACCACCTCAAGATTCAATCGCTTCGCGGTGACGCCCAAGGCATCTCGCAAGACGTCAATGTCCAGCAACTCGATCGGTGCCGCCAGCCGGTAGCCGCGACGAGTGAGACTGAAAATTTCCACGCCCGATTCGCCGGCATCGTGCAACGCCTCGGACACGGCGGCACGCGAAACGCCAAACTTCTGCGCCAGCACCACACCCGAGGTAAAGCGCTGGTGCGACAGCTCTCGCAATAATTGAAACGCAAGCGGCCTCATGCGTGTTTATCTTCCTACGCCGATGGCGCGTTCTCCGCCTTGCAGGCTGCAACTTCGGCGGCATAGGCAATGCCGGAGATGACCGAATCCAGCAATAGTTGTACGCGTTTGGCGAGCTTGCTGTTATCGCGGTAGTCGGCGGGGGCGATGAAGTCAACGCGGCCCGCGTCCAGCAGGCGCACGCAGGTGGCTTTGCTCTTCGGCAACTTGGGATTGAACACCGCCAGCGAATGTCCGCCGCTCTTGGTGGTCAGCGCCATCGACGGCACGTCGGTCATGCCGTCACCGATATAAATGATGTTGGAAAACGGGATCGGCCGCTCGCCCTCGGGCATGTGTTCATTGATCGACTCCGAGATCGCTTCCTTGCCCTTGTTGATGCGGAACAGGAACTGGGTTTTCGAGGTGTCGGTGATCAGCAGTTTTGGGAAGGTCGCGATGCCATACTGATTGAAGTGATATTCGGAGGCGTAGACCTGCTTGAAGTATTTGCGGATCGGCACGCCTTCGAGGATTTCCTTCTGCCCGGCAGAGATAATGTAGTGATGCACGTTCGCCGCGCCGCCACTGCGCTTCTTCACGTAGGCATTGATGCGTGGGAACCACTCTTCCACGCCGGGAAAATACTGGATGCCGCGGGCCATCGCAGCGAAGTCGTCCTTCGTGATGCGCACGCTCTCGTTCTTGTACAGCGCTTCCATCATCAGGCGCATGTACACCAGCATCGGATCGGAGCCGGTCGCGGTCGCTTCCTTGTGCACCTTGGCCCAGAACGCTTCCGGTTCGATGCCGATCTTCGGCAACACCGTGTACTCCTGCATCGGCTGCGGCGACAGCGTGCCGTCGAAGTCGTACACCATTGCGATGGTGTTCTGGGTGAAGGATTTACGCGCCATGGTCAAAGTTTAACTGCAAAAGAAAACGCCCGGACAAGCCGGGCGTTTCGAGCCTCTCTGCTACTGAATGCGGCGATCAGTCAGCGTAAACACCGGCCTTCTTGATGATCGGACCCCACTTGGCGATTTCGGCAGCCAGATGCGTGCGCAGTGCATCGGGGGTTTGGCGGGCAACCGGCTCTGGTGCAGTACCCAGATCAGCGAACTTGGCCTTGACACCGTCATCCTTCAACGCGGCTTGCAGGGCGGCCACCAGTTTATCGACGACCGGCTTGGCGGTGCCTTTGGGTGCCCAGACGCCATGCCACACGCCCACGCTAAAGCCTTTCAAGCCGGCTTCATTCAGCGTCGGCAAATCTGGCAATGCAGCGACACGGCTCATCGACGTGACGCCGTAGGCTTTGACCTTGTTGCCCTTGATCTGGGACGTGGTGTTGGTGGTCTGGTCGCACATGAAGTCGACCTGGCCGCCGAGCAGATCGGTCATCGCCGGTGCGGTACCCTTGTAAGGTACGGTAAGGAAATCGGTTTCGATCGCGCTCATGAACAGCATGCCGCACAGATGCGACGCTGAGCCAATACCGGCGTTGGCGTACGACACCTTGGCTTTATTGGCCTTCACGTAAGAGACCATTTCCTTGAAATCCTTGGCCGGGAAATCGTTCTTGGCGATCATGGTCATCGGCACTTCGGTCACCAGACCAACCGGCTCCAGATCCTTGGTCACATCGTATTTCAGCGTGCGATACAGCGAAGGTGCAGTCGAAATGCCGATATGCATCAGCAGGATGGTGTAGCCGTCGTTCGGCGCGGTCACAACCTTGCCGACACCGATGGTACCGCCGGCGCCGCCGACGTTTTCAACGATCACGGTCTGGCCCAGCGATTTGGACATCACGGAAGCGACCTGACGTGCAACGGTATCAGTCGGTCCGCCTGCGGCGAACGGCACGATCATGGTAACGGGCTTGGCCGGATAGGCCTGTGCACCGACAAGACCTGCAAACAACAGGCTGGCCAGCGAAACAGCAACGCTCTTTAACTTCATGGCTCCTCCAGAAGGATGTTTAGGGGAAATTGATATTGATTTTTCAAGCATTCTAGCCGATTCCGGTTTTTTAGCGGCTTTCCGGCTTGTATCAACGCCCTTTCGGCTAGAATCGCGGCAGTCACAAAATTGTCACCCATCTGTCATGTTCCGCGCCCCACCGAAGGAGGATTGAAATGTTCGGACGCCTGATGCCCAAAGAGGGCCGCTTCTTCGATTATTTCAACGACCATGCCGCGCTGGTGCTGGAAGGCGCGCAGGAGCTCAACGCCTTCATGTCGGACATGAGCAATCGCGAGGCGCATGCGCAGAACGTCGCCTTCATCGAAAAGAAGGCCGACAAAATCACCCACGAGACCATTCACCTGCTGCACCAGACTTTCGTCACACCGCTGGACCGCGAAGACATCCACAAGCTGATCAGCAATATGGACGACATCCTCGACCTGATGGAGGATGTGGCCGAATGCGTGATGCTGTACGACGTGCGCGAAGTTACCGATGCTGCAAGAAAACTGTCCGAGATCTGCGTGAGTTGCGCGGAGAAGGTCAAGCAGGCCGTGGGCATGCTGTCCAACCTGGATAACTCCGCCGCAATCCTGAAAATCTGCAGCGAGATCGATCAGCTCGAATCGGAAGCCGACCGCGTGATGCGTTCTGCCATGTCAAAGCTGTTCCGCGACGAGCCGGACACGCGCCAGCTGATCAAGCTGAAGGCAATTTACGAGTTGCTGGAATCAGTCACCGATCGCGCAGAAGACACGGCCAATGTGATCGAAGGCATCGTGCTCGAAAACGCTTAATCGCTGGCCGTTATCACGCAGCACTTGTCGCCGACCTGAAAGACCTCCATGGCATCGCTCTCCATCAGCATCGAGATGATCATCTTCCTGATTGCGCTCGCGCTGATTTTCGACTTCATGAATGGCTTCCACGATGCGGCCAATTCCATTGCCACCATCGTTTCCACCGGGGTCTTGAAGCCGCAATACGCGGTGGCGTGGGCGGCGTTTTTCAATTTCATCGCCATTCTTGTTTTCCAGCTGAAAGTTGCCGCCACCGTCGGCAAAGGCACCATTGACCCGCTGGTGGTCGATCACTTCGTCATCATGGGCGCCCTGATTGGCGCCATCACCTGGAATGTGATTACCTGGTACTACGGCATTCCTTCATCGTCTTCGCATGCGCTGATTGGCGGCCTGATTGGCGCCGCAGTCGCAAAATCCGGCACTGGCGCGCTGATTTCCAGCGGCGTCATGAAGACCGTGATGTTTATTTTCTTCTCGCCACTGCTGGGTTTCCTGTTCGGCTCGCTGCTGATGATTCTGGTGGCGTGGATTCTGCGACGAACGGCGCCTCGACGCGTGGACCGTTGGTTCCGCCGCCTGCAACTGGTTTCGGCCTCGCTCTATAGCCTTGGGCACGGCGGCAATGATGCGCAGAAAACCATCGGTATTATCTGGATGCTGCTGATCGCCGCCGGCATGAGCGGACCCAATGAATCGGTGCCGATGTGGGTGATCGTTTCCTGCTATGTCGCCATCGCGCTAGGCACGCTGTTCGGCGGCTGGCGCATTGTCAAGACCATGGGACAGAAAATCACCAAGCTGAAACCGGTCGGCGGTTTTTGCGCCGAAACCGGCGGTGCGATGACGCTGTTCATCGCCACCGGTCTGGGCGTGCCGGTCTCGACCACGCACACCATCACCGGCGCCATCGTCGGCGTCGGTGCCGCGAAGAAATTCAATGCCGTGCGCTGGGGCGTGGCCGGCGGCATCGTTTGGGCATGGATCCTCACCATTCCCTGCTCGGCATTCGTTGCGGCGGTCACCTGGTGGGTATCGCAGCAGTTTCTGTAGCCCGCATATTCACCTGAAACCCCAGTATTGACGCGGGCTTCCGGGGATTTTCATGCCGAAAGCCGCGCCAATGCTTGATTTTTACTAGCGCGCGGCAGTCAGTTCCGCCGCATTGCGCTTTTCGCTGTGGCTGCGGACGAAGATCAGGCAACCCTCGGGACTGATAATTTCGCCGTGGCGACTGCCCTTCGGCACCAGCTGGTAATCGCCTTTGCGGAAGGTGATGCCACCGACGGTGCACCAGCCTTCAAGAATGATGGCCTCTTCATCGCCGCTCTGCATGTGCGCCGGTATTTTTCCGCCCGGCTGGAATCGCGCCAGCCAGGTGCGCGTTTCGCCGTCGTCATGAAGCACTTTCATGGCGACACTATCGGCAAAGTTGATCCACCTGCCCTCGTTGGCGCGCACGATGCGCATGCCGTCAGCGGCAGCTTCGATGGCGGCACGTTCATTCACCTGCACGGCCACGCGCGACATCAAGTCGCGCTTCATCGCTGCCGCACGTTTTGCGGGCGGCGCCTTGGCCGGTATCGCCATCAAAATATCTGCCACCAATTTATCCGGCAGCACTGCGGGAACCGTTTTTCTGGGTTTGGTCATGGCGCTCTCCTAAATCATCCCGTCCGCATCCGGCCCCAGCGTCTCGCGCAGTATGCCCAGCGCGCGGCGAATATGCGTCTTCACGCTGCCCAATGGCATGCCGCAATGCTCGACGATCTCGGAGTGGCTGAGACCGCGAAAGAACGCCAGCGCCAGCAGTTGCCGTTGCAATGGCGTCAGCTGGCTCATGGCCGCATGCAGGGCCGTCCCCGCCTGTGCCGCCTCGAGCAAATCCTCGGCGTTCTTCTGGCCATTGTCCGGTTCCGACACCAGCTCATAAGGCTCTGGGTGACTGAAAGCCTCGTCCTGGCGCCGCAGCAGATCGAGCGCGCGGCTGCGGGCAATGATCAGCAGCCAGCCCAGCACCCGTCCGCGCGTATCGTCGTAGCGATGGGCATCGCGCCACACCTGCATGTACACATCCGACACCACCTCTTCCGCCATGTCGTCGTTACGCACAATGCGCAATGCAACACCATAGACGCGGCTGACCGTAAGATCGTAGAAACGGCCCAGCGCCGATTGATCCTGCTCGCAGATGCCGTCCAGGCAGTCGCGCAGAACCTCGTCATCTTCGCCCGATGGCGGGATGACCGGAGCGGCAGTTTTTTCCACACGCGGCTTGGTATTCACGCTCTTGCCCGCCGGCGCGGCGGCGGCTTTTGTGCGCGATGTTGCGGCATTGGTGGGCACCGGAGACTTCATGCCCGGCAGTATAAAAGGGTCCATCGAAAACGGCATCGTCCAGTCCGGCGACATCGCATCCTCCTGAGGTTTTCTTCTTGCGTAGATCGGCATTACGCAGCCTGCGGGCAACTGGATGTGACCCATGCGGCGTCGCATCCCGACGCAGGGCGATCAGTGCCAACCCTGTCAAATCAATAAAAACAAATGGTTACGCACCGACTGGGTGCGATTGGTCATTTGCCGCCCGAAATCCGGCGGTCTTACCTGCGGCCGCATGCGATACTCGCCAGCCTCAATCCGCGCTCGCTCCTGCTTAGCACCCCAATGTCCGCCGCCAACCTCGCCCGTCTGCTGCTGCTCGCAGCCATCTGGGGCGGCTCGTACGCATTCCTGCGTGTGGTGGCACCCGTGTTTGGTGGCATCGGCACCATGTGGCTGCGCGTTTGCATCGCGGGTCTTGGTCTGGTCACGTA
The DNA here is from genome assembly GCA_016790625.1 of Betaproteobacteria bacterium. Lineage (GTDB taxonomy): Bacteria > Pseudomonadota > Gammaproteobacteria > Burkholderiales > Usitatibacteraceae > UKL13-2. The sequence continues at coordinate 11,951 of JAEUNB010000302.1, forward strand.
CGCCGTTGTCATGCGAGAGGATTTGCAGTTGCGGCAATGGTGGAAGCAGTACGCTTTCATCGGACTGATGAATTCGGCACTGCCATTCGCGCTGATCGCGTTCGCCATGAAAACGCTGCCGGCAGGTTATGGCGCGATCCTCAATGCGCTTTCGCCTTTTTTCGGCGCGCTGTTTGCGGCACTGATGCTTGCCGAGCGGCTCACCGCGATACGGCTGTTCGGCATGCTGCTGGGTATGTTCGGCGTCGGTGTAATCATGAATCTGGGGCCGATTCCGCTGAATGGCGCGACGCTGATTGCCGCCGCAGCAAGTATCACCGCCACGGTCTGTTACGGCTTCATAAGTGTCTACACCAAGAAATACACTAAGGGTGCACCCAATATCGGCATCGCCGCCGGCGCACTGATTTTTCCTTCATTGCTGGTCGCGCCGTTTGGTGTCACCGCCATGCCATCGACAATGCCTGCAACGCCAGTGATTGTGGCGCTGGTACTTCTGGCGCTGCTTTGTACCTCATTCGCCAACCTGCTGTATTTCCGCCTGATCCGCGATGCAGGGCCGACCAAGGCAATTTCGGTCACCTTCCTGATCCCGATTTTCGGCGTAGCCTGGGGCGCGATTTTCTTTGGTGAAAAGCTCAATACCGGTGCGCTTGTTGGTGGCGTCATCGTGATGATCGGCGTTGCGCTGGTGTTGGGGCTGATTGCGCCGGCACAAAAAAAGACGGCCGCCTAGCCAAAACGGCGAATGCGTTGCAGTGGTAAGCTTCGCCCAGCCTACTTGGCTACCCCTGTCTGCGAACTAACTTTTCGCCACTGCCATGCTGCGACTGAACGAAATCCGCCTGCCGCTCGATCACCCCGAGCCGGCGCTCGAACAAGCCATCCTGAAGAAGCTCGCGCTGCCCAAATCGGCATTGCGTTCGTTTTCGGTTTTCAAGCGCAGCGTCGATGCGCGCAAAAAAGACGCGATGCTGTTTGTCTACAGCGTCGATGTCGACATTCACGATGAGCCGGCGACGCTGAAGAAAATGCGCGGCGAGCGATCGGTGTTGCCTTCACCAGATACCGGTTACCACTTTGTGGCCACCACACCAACGGGATTCACACCGGCGCACCGCCCCGTCGTTGTAGGCTTTGGGCCTTGTGGCATCTTTGCGGCGCTGATTCTGGCGCAGATGGGATTGAAGCCCATTGTGCTGGAACGCGGCAAGAGCGTACGCGAACGCACGCAGGACACATGGGGTCTGTGGCGACGCAACACACTGAATCCGGAATCGAATGTGCAGTTCGGTGAAGGTGGCGCCGGTACGTTCTCCGACGGCAAGCTCTACAGCCAGATCAAGGACCCGCGTCATCTCGGCCGCAAGGTGATGAGCGAGTTCGTCAAGGCCGGTGCGCCGCCGGAAATCATGTACGTGTCCAAGCCGCACGTCGGTACGTTCCGTCTGGTCGGCGTGGTCGAGCGCATGCGCGAGGAAATCATAGCGCTCGGCGGTGAGGTGCGCTTCCAGCATCGAGTCACCGATTTGCTGATCGAGAACGGCCATCTGCGCGGCGCCAAAGTGCTTGACGTGTCGGCCGGCACGTCGCACGAGTTGCGTACCGATCACCTGATTCTGGCGCTGGGCCATAGTTCGCGCGACACGTTTCAAATGCTGCACGAGCGCGGTGTCTACGTGGAAGCGAAGCCGTTCTCGATCGGCTTTCGCATCGAGCATCCGCAATCGCTGATTGATCGCGCGCGATTGGGGCCGAACGCCGGCAACCCGCTGCTGGGTGCCGCCGACTACAAGCTGGTGCATCACGCCAGCAATGGCCGCAGCGTGTACAGCTTCTGCATGTGCCCTGGCGGTACCGTGGTGGCGGCAACGTCGGAAGAAAATCGCGTCGTCACCAATGGCATGAGCCAGTACTCGCGCAACGAGCGCAATGCCAACGCCGGTATTGTTGTCGGCATCGATCCGCGGGATTACCCGGGTGGCCCCTTGGCGGGCATCGCATTCCAACGCCATTGGGAATCCGGTGCATTTGTATTGGGCGGCAGTACTTACGAAGCGCCAGCGCAACTGGTAGGCGATTTCATCGCCGGCCGCGCATCGACGCAGTTGGGCGAGGTTGAGCCCTCGTACAAACCGGGCGTACATCTCACCGATCTTGCGCCGAGCTTGCCGGACTACGCCATCACCGCGATCCGTGAGGCAATCCCAGCATTCGACCGGCAGATTCGCGGCTTCGCCATGCATGACGCCGTGTTGACGGGCGTGGAAACGCGTACGTCTTCGCCGCTGAAGATCACCCGCGGCGATGACTTTCAGAGCCTGAATGTGAAAGGGCTTTACCCGGCGGGTGAAGGCGCCAGTTATGCAGGTGGCATTCTGTCGGCCGGCGTAGACGGCATCGAAGTCGCGGAAGCCGTTGCGCGTTCCTTGCTTGGTGTGGCTGCGTGAGTTTGATCGATCGCCTGCGGAAGTGGCTCGATTCTCCGCCCACCGCTCCCGCCGCCGTTGACCGACGAGCGCTGCATGAATTTCTGCGCGTCATCGAAGTGCCCGACGCAACCGATACTGCCGGGCCACTGTTCCTGAAAAAATTCAAGCACCCCATTCCGGATTACCCGCGCCATTTCATCATGCAGTACGAACGAGTGCCGGGCGAGATTACGACAATAGGCTACGTACACTATCTCGCGTTTGAAAACTGCTGGCTGTGCGGTGGCATGTGCATCGACGGCATGGCGCAGCGCCGTATGCCGCGCGAGCATCTGGAGCAAATCCGCACTGTGGGCAGCCTGGCTGAACACATGTTGCGCGAAAGCTTCCACCAGATCGGCCCGTGCCAGGCGATCTTCGGCTACGTCGGCGAGGCCAGTGCGCGCATCGTCGATCTTCGCGCCGGCTTCGTCGATACCGGCGAGCCGCTGCTGATGGTGGTGTGGCGCGATGCGCGTGAAGATGAGAAGGCGGCACTGGTAAAGCGCGCTGCAGCACTCGGCCCGTTCTGACTTGCATTCCCACGAGGCATTGCCCGGAAACCCAGCACTGGAGCGGTCTCCAGGGCATATGCCTCCAGAGCCCGCGCCAGTGCTTGCGTTCTTCCTTTTTGCTGTCGTCCCCGCGAAGGCGGGGACCTCTAACTATTTACCGCTCAACGTATGGCTAGAGGTCCCCGCCGTCGCGGGGACGACATTGAACCTCTGTTTAGCCTCTTACGTGCGCCCGGACAATCGCCCAAACCAAGTAACATATCGGCTTCACGCCAACGGCCCATAAGGCCCAACGCGCCATCCGCCGGCCACCCGCCCGCGGCCATGAACTGAGGGGAACTATGAATCGCTACAACAACGTTCTCGACCTGATCGGCGACACGCCGCTGGTACGACTGAACAATCTCGACACCGGCGTCTGCGAGCTCTACGCCAAACTCGAATGCAACAACCCCGCCGGCTCGATCAAGGATCGCATCGGTCTCCGAATGATCGAAGCCGCCGAGCGCGACGGCAAGATCAAACCCGGCGGCACCATCGTAGAAGCCACCGCCGGCAATACCGGACTGGGCTTGGCGCTGGCCGCGATTCACAAGGGGTACAAACTGCTGCTGGTTATCCCCGACAAAATGAGCCAGGAGAAGATTTTTCATCTGCGCGCCATGGGCGTGGAAATCGTGATGACGCGTTCGGACGTGTCGAAGGGCCATCCCGAGTATTACCAGGACATGGCCAAACGCATCACTGCAGAGATGATTGCGCGCGGCGAAAGCGCCCACTGCATCGACCAGTTTTCCAACCCCGCCAATCCCGCAACACACGAGGAATGGACCGCGCCGGAAATCTGGGAGCAGATGGAACACAAGCTCGACGCCGTGGTGGCGGGCGTGGGTTCCGGCGGCACCATCACCGGCATGGGCCGATTCTTCCAACGCGTGGCACCGCATGTTGAAATGGTGCTGGCCGATCCGAAGGGTTCAATCCTCAATGAACTGGTGAATACCGGCACGCACGGTGAACCGGGCTCGTGGCTGGTGGAGGGCATCGGCGGCGATTACGTGCCGGCCAATCTCGATATCAAGATTGCAAAGAAGGCGTATGCGATTCCCGACGGCGAGGCTCTGCTGGCCGCGCGCGAACTGCTGCAGAAGGAAGGCATTATGGGCGGTTCGTCGTCCGGTACCTTGCTGGCGGCGGCGCTGCGCTATTGCCGCGAGCAGAAGACGCCGAAGCGCGTCGTCACCATCATCTGCGATGTGGGCGGCAAGTATTTATCTAAGATGTACAACGACTACTGGCTCACCGACCAAGGGATTATCAAGCGCGAAGACTCAGGCAATCTCACTGACTTGATCGCGCGCCATCACAAGGACCGCGCCACCGTCACCGCCAAGCCGGATGACACGCTGCAGGCCGCCTACGCGCGCATGAAGCTCTACGACTTTCAACAGCTGCCGGTACTGGAAAACGACAAAGTGGTCGGCATCATCGACGAGTCCGACATCCTGCTGTCCATCTATGGCGATGAAGCGCGCTTCAAATCGCCGGTACGCGAGGCGATGACTTCCAAACTGGATACCGTGCAACTAAGCGACTCGATCAACCGGCTGATGCCGATTTTCGATCGTGGCCATATTGCGATCGTGATGGACGGCGAGAAATTCCTGGGCCTCATCACCCGTTACGATCTATTGAACTACCTACGCAGAAGGGCGATGTAATGCTCACATCGCTTTCTAGCCCCTCTCCCGCGCGCGGGAGAGGGGTTGGGGAGAGGGGAGACGTATCAAAAGCACAAAACCAGATTCGGAGTACAGACAACCATGACCAACAAACAACACTTCGGCACGCGTGCCATCCACGCCGGGCAGGAACCCGATCCGACCACCGGCGCGGTGATGCAGCCGATCTACGCCACTTCCACCTATGTACAGTCGAGCCCGGGTGTGCACAAGGGCTACGAATACGCACGCACGCAAAACCCGACACGCATGGCGTTCGAGCGCTGCGTGGCGGACCTGGAAAACGGCGTACAGGGATTCGCGTTCGCGTCCGGTCTTGCCGCATCGGCGACGATTCTCGATTCGCTGGATACCGGTAGCCACGTCATCGCACTTGATGATTTGTATGGCGGCAGCTATCGCCTGTTCGAACGTGTACGCAAACGTTCCGCTGGCCTCGACTTCACCTTCATGGATATGACCGATCCGTCCAAGATTGAGGCGGCGATCAAGCCCAACACCAAAATGATTTGGGTGGAATCGCCCAGCAATCCGCTGCTGAAGCTGGTCGATCTGTCGGCCGTCGCTGCGATTGCAAAGAAGCACAAACTGATTGCGGTGGCGGACAACACTTTCGCGACACCCTATGTGCAGCGCCCGCTCGATCACGGCTTCGACCTTGTGATTCACTCCGTCACCAAATACCTCAACGGTCATTCCGACATGGTCGGCGGCATGGTGGTGGTGCGTGAGAAAGGTGCACTATCGGAACGACTGGAATTCCTGCACAACGCAGTCGGCAGCATCTTGGGGCCGTTCGATTCTTTCCTGGCCATGCGCGGCCTGAAGACGCTACACCTGCGCATGCGTGAGCATTGCGCGAGTGCGCAGGCGATTGCCGAATGGCTGTCGACGCACCCCAAGGTTGAGCGCGTGATTTATCCGGGGCTACCTTCGCATCCACAACACGCGCTAGCGAAAATGCAGATGAATGGATTCGGCGGCATGGTCACGCCGATTCTCAAAGGCACCTTGGATGACTCTCGGCGTTTTCTTGAGCGCCTGAAAATCTTCGTCTGCGCGGAAAGTCTGGGCGGCGTGGAGAGTCTGGCCGAGCATCCGGCGATCATGACGCACGCATCCATCCCTGCAGAGATTCGCCGCACATTGGGCATCAGTGACAGCCTGGTGCGCTTGTCGGTGGGCGTTGAAGATCTTGAAGACTTGAAGGCCGATATCGCGCAGGCGCTGGGGTGAAATGCACAAACACTAGCACCGGCGCGGCTTTTGGGCCGCAATTTGCTGAAGAAGCCCCCCAATACTGGAGTTTACTGCCCTAACTGATCAGCGATATCCACAAATAGCGGCCAGCAAAAAGCCCGCATCGAAAGATGCGGGCTTTTTGATTTACAGCTATCGACTTCGAGACTTACTCGACGCGTGCCTTCTCAACCAGCTTGGTCACTTGCCATGCTTTGGTCTTGGACAGTGGACGCGTTTCTTCGATGGTCACGGTATCGCCTTGCTTGAATTCATTGTTCGGCGAATGCGCGTGATACTTCTTGGAGCGGCGAACCACTTTGCCCAGCACAGGGTGCATGACGCGACGCTCGACCAGTACGGTAACGGTCTTGTCCATCTTGTCGCTGGTGACGACACCGGTCAGGGTGCGCTTGGATTTTGCTACGGTAGCAGTTGCGGTTGCAGTCATTATGCAGCCCTCGCTTTTTCGGTCAGGATGGTTTTGATCTGCGCGATTTCACGCTTTACACGACCCAGTTCAGTGGTCTTGGTCAGCTGTTGCGTCGCAACTTGCATGCGCAGGGAAAATTGCGCCTTGCGCAGTTCGAGCAATTCCTTGTTCAGGTCTTCCGGGGATTTGGCCCGCATTTCTTTCGTGTTCATTCTGGCTTCTCCCGTTTAACCAATCATGCGTTGAACGAAGGTGGTCTTGATCGGCAGCTTGGCAGCAGCGAGCGTAAATGCCTCGCGCGCCAGCGTCTCGTTCACGCCGTCCATTTCGTACAGCACCTTACCCGGCTGAATTTCCGCCACGAAGTACTCGGGCGAACCTTTACCGTTACCCATGCGGACTTCGGCAGGTTTCTTGGAAATCGGCTTGTCCGGGAAGATACGGATCCACACACGGCCGCCACGCTTGATGTGACGCGTCATGGCACGACGTGCAGCTTCGATCTGGCGTGCGGTCAGGCGACCACGGCCAATGGCCTTCAAACCATATTCGCCGAAGGAGACTTTCGCGCCGGCGGTAGCAATACCCTTGTTCCGGCCTTTTTGTTCCTTGCGGTATTTACGTCTAGCTGGCTGCAGCATTTTTCGCTCCTGCTCTGCGCGGTTTGCGCGTTTCAGCTTGCGGCTCCGGCGCGGCTACGGGTTGCTCACCCTTACCGAGCATTTCGCCCTTGTATACGAGAACCTGAACACCGATCACACCGTACGTGGTGCGTGCTTCGGAGAAGCCCACATCGATGTCAGCACGCAGGGTGTGCAACGGCACACGGCCTTCGCGATACCACTCGGTGCGGGCAATTTCTGCACCGTTCAAACGTCCCGAGGAGGTGATCTTGATACCTTGTGCGCCCAGACGCATGGCGTTCTGCATTGCACGCTTCATGGCGCGGCGGAACATCACACGCTTTTCCAGCTGCGCGGTGATGCCGTCGGCGATCAGTTGCGCGTCGGTTTCCGGCTTGCGGATTTCTTCGATGTTGACGTGTACCGGCACGCCCATCAGCTTCGTCAATTCAGAGCGCAGGTTTTCGATATCCTCGCCCTTCTTGCCGATAACCACACCAGGACGCGACGAGAAGATGGTGATCTTCGCATTGCGCGCCGGGCGCTCGATAACGATCTTGCCGACCGATGCATTGGCCAGTTTCTTTTTCAGGTACGTGCGGACTTTGATGTCCTCAAGCAGCATGATCGGGAAGTTTTTGCTATTGGCATACCACTTGGACGCGAAGTTCTTGTGGACGGCCAGGCGAAAACCAACCGGAGAGATTTTTTGTCCCATCGTTGCCCCTTATTGCTTGTCGTCGCCGACCGTCAGGAAGACGTGGCACGTGGGTTTGATGATGCGATTGCCGCGACCTTTTGCACGCGCAGTGAAGCGCTTCAGCACCGGGCCTTTTTCGACGATGACTTTGGATACTTTCAGTTCGTCGATATCGGCGCCGTTGTTGTGCTCGGCGTTGGCAATGGCGGATTCCAGAACTTTCTTGACGATGGCAGCGCCCTTTTGCGGCGAGAACGTCAGGATGTTCAGGGCGTGATCGACTTTCTTGCCGCGAATCAGATCCGCAACCAGGCGGCCCTTTTGCGCGGAGAGTCGTACACCCCACAGATTGGCTGAAACTTGCATGTCCTGGCTCCTTATTTCTTCGCCGGGCCAGCTGCCTTCTTGTCAGCCGGGTGGCCTTTGAAGGTGCGGGTCAGTGCGAATTCGCCCAGTTTGTGACCAACCATGTTTTCGCTCACATACACTGGCACGTGCTGCTTGCCGTTATGGATGGCGATGGTCAGGCCGACGAAATCCGGCAGGATGGTGGAACGACGCGACCAAGTCTTGATCGGGCGCTTGTCTTTGGTGGCAGCCGCAGCTTCCACTTTCTTCAACAGATGGCCGTCGCAGAACGGGCCTTTTTTTACGGAACGTGTCATGTCATTGGCCTCGCTTATTTCGCTTTATGACGATCGCGAACGATCATGCTCTGCGTACGCTTGTTGGTACGGGTTTTCAGACCCTTGGCAGGTTGACCCCACGGCGAAACCGGATGATGACGTCCGCCACCGCCGTTGCCGCGTCCACCCATCGGGTGATCGACTGGGTTCATGTTGATTGCTCGTACCGTCGGACGCCAGCCACGCCAGCGATTGGCACCCGCTTTGCCGATAACGCGCAGGTTGTGTTCGGCGTTGCCGACTTCACCAATAGTGGCGCGGCAGTCAACGTGCACTTTGCGGATTTCACCAGAGCGCAAGCGCAGCTGTGCGTAAACGCCTTCGCGAGCCAGCAACTGCACGGAGGTACCGGCAGAACGGGCCAACTGCGCGCCCTTGCCCGGCAACATCTCGATGCAATGAATGGTGGAACCCACCGGGATGTTACGCAGCGGCAACGTGTTGCCTACCTTGATCGGCGCTTCAGCACCGGATACCAGCTGCGCACCAGCGGAGATACCCTTGGGTGCAATGATGTAACGGCGCTCACCATCGGCATAGCACAGCAGGGCGATATTCGCACTGCGGTTCGGATCATATTCCAGGCGCTCAACCTTGGCGACGATGCCGTCCTTGTCATTGCGCTTGAAATCGATGATGCGATAGTGCTGCTTGTGACCACCGCCCTGATGACGGGTGGTGATGTGGCCGTGATGGTTGCGACCGGCATGCTTGTGCTGCGGCTCGAGCAATGCCGCGTGCGGCGCGCCCTTGTGCAACTCGGCATTGACCACCTTCAGCATGCTGCGGCGGCCCGGCGAGGTCGGCTTAGTCTTGACGAGTGCCATTACGCGGCTCCTTCGGCAAAGTTGATGTCGCCCTCGCCCTTGAGGCAAACGTATGCCTTCTTGACGTGATTGCGGCGACCTTCGAAGCGGCCGTGGCGCTTAGCCTTGCCCTTCTGGTTAACGATGTTGACGCTCTCGACTTCGACCTTCTGGTCCTTGAACAGGAGCTCAACGGCGGCTTTGACTTCCTGCTTGGTTGCGTCGCGCAGGACTTCAAACACCACTTGCTTCTGCTTGTCGGCAACCATGGTGGCCTTTTCCGAAATTACCGGACGCAGCACGATGGTCAGCAGACGCTCTTGATTGGCGATACTCATGCGAGCACCTCTTCGAATTGCTTGACGGCACCCTTGGTCAGCACAACTTTGGCGAAACGCACCAGGTTGACCGGATCAGCGTATTTAGCTTCCAGCACCATGACGTTCGGCAGATTGCGCGAGGACAGGTAGAGATTGTCGTCGAGGTTGTCGGTGATGATCAGCACTTGATCCAGACCCATGCCGTTCAGCTTGGTAGCCAGCAGCTTGGTTTTTGGCGCTTCCAGTGCAAAGTTCTCAACCACAGAGAGACGATCTTCACGAACCAGTTGCGACAGGATGGCCGCGATACCGGCGCGGTACATCTTCTTGTTCACTTTCTGCGTGAAGTTCTCGTCAGGCGAGTTCGGGAAAATCTTGCCGCCACCACGCCACAGAGGCGAAGACGCCATACCGGCACGAGCGCGGCCCGTACCTTTTTGACGCCACGGCTTCTTGGTCGATTTCTGAACGTCGCTGCGGCCTTTTTGCGCGCGGTTGCCCGAACGTGCATTGGCTTGATAGGCCGTAACGACCTGATGAACCAGCGCCTCGGAATAGTCGCGACCGAAAAGCTCAGCAGATGCGGGCATCGTGCCGGCTGCTGCGCCTTTGTCGTTAATCAGTTTGAGTTCCATTATTTCTTCTCCCCTTTGGCGACTTTCGCTTTCGAGGACGGGCGAACTACGACGGTGCCGTTCTTGGCGCCAGGGACAGCGCCCTTGACCAGAATCAGCTGACGCGTAGCGTCGATACGGGCAACTTCGAGGAGTTGCGCGGTACGATTAACGTTACCCAACTGACCTGCCATGCGCTTACCCGGAAACACGCGACCCGGATCCTGTGCCATACCGATGGAGCCTGGTACGTTATGCGACTTGGAGTTACCGTGCGACGCGCGATTCGACGAAAAGTGATGGCGTTTGATAACACCGGAAAAGCCTTTACCCAGCGTGGTGCCCGACACATCGACCTTTTGGCCAACAGCGAACATTTCCACAGACAGTGTAGAACCGACTTTGAGTTCAGCCAGCTTTTCCGGGGTGATGGTGAATTCATTCAAGACCGAACCCGCTTCAACACCGGCTTTCGCATAGTGGCCGGCTTGCGCCTTTGCCACCCGCGATGCGCGACGCGTGCCGTATGCAACTTGCACGGCCGAATAGCCATCGGTGTCGGGGGTCTTGATTTGGGTGATGCGGTTGTTCGACACGTCCAGCACAGTCACGGGAATGGCAGTGCCATCGTCCGCGAAAATGCGAGTCATGCCGACCTTCCGGCCGACGAGACCAAGACTCATCATTACATCCTTTCTAGTTAGCCCGGAAAATAACTAAAAATCAGCCACTTATCGGGTGTTGGCTACAATTGGCCAACAAATCAAATGTACCTTTTCGGTACTACCTGTTACTGCAATTTCGCCCACATGAGGCAAAGAGGCGCGATTATAGCGCCCCTTTTAATACAAATCAACCACTTAGCAGCCGATTACAGCTTGATCTCGACATCCACGCCAGCTGGCAGATCAAGCTTCATCAACGCATCGACAGTCTTATCGGTCGGGTCGATGATGTCCATCAAACGCAAATGGGTACGGATTTCAAACTGATCGCGCGAAGTCTTGTTGACGTGCGGCGAACGCAGTACGTCAAAACGCTCGATCTTGGTCGGCAGCGGAACCGGGCCCTTTACCACAGCACCAGTGCGCTTAGCGGTTTCCACGATTTCCGCGGCTGATTGGTCAATCAGGCGATAGTCGAATGCCTTCAGACGAATCCGGATTTTTTGTTTGGCGAGTTGTGCAGTTGCCATCTCTTTTCCTTTTTACCGACGCACCGTCATGCAGGTGCGTCGAGTGTGTTTGCTACGTTGCTTAGCGGCCAGTGCCGAACAAGTACAAATAATTACTTAATAATTTTCGACACGACGCCGGCACCGACGGTACGGCCACCTTCGCGGATCGCAAAGCGCAGCCCGTCTTCCATCGCGATCGGTGCGATCAGCTGCACGTTGATCTTGACGTTGTCGCCAGGCATCACCATTTCCGTGCCAGCCGGCAGTTGCAGCGCGCCGGTCACGTCGGTGGTGCGGAAGTAGAACTGCGGACGGTAACCATTGAAGAACGGGGTGTGACGACCACCTTCTTCTTTGCTCAAGACATAGATCTCGGCTTCGAAGTCGGTATGCGGAGTGATTGAGCCCGGCTTGGCCAGCACTTGGCCGCGCTCGACTTCTTCACGCTTGGTGCCGCGCAGCAGGATGCCGACGTTGTCGCCTGCCTGACCTTGGTCGAGCAGCTTCCTGAACATTTCAACACCAGTACAGATGGTCTTCAGGGTGGGCTTGAGACCGACGATTTCGATTTCTTCGCCGACCTTGATGATGCCGCGCTCAACACGACCGGTTACCACGGTGCCGCGGCCGGAGATGGAGAATACGTCTTCCACCGGCATCAGGAACGCGCCGTCCAGGGCACGCTTCGGTTCCGGAATGTAGGAGTCCAGCGCTTCGGCCAGCTTCATGATGGCGCCTTCGCCCAGGTCACCGGCGTCGCCTTCCATGGCTTTCAGTGCGGAACCCTTGATGATGGGAATGTCGTCGCCGGGGAATTCGTACTTGCTCAAGAGCTCACGAACTTCCATTTCAACCAGTTCGAGCAGTTCGGCGTCGTCCACCATGTCGCATTTGTTCAGGAATACGACGATGTAGGGTACGCCTACCTGGCGGGCCAGCAGGATGTGTTCGCGGGTTTGCGGCATCGGGCCGTCAGCAGCGGAACAGACCAGGATGGCGCCGTCCATCTGTGCGGCACCGGTGATCATGTTTTTCACATAGTCAGCGTGGCCAGGGCAGTCGACGTGGGCGTAGTGGCGGTTGGCGGTTTCGTATTCGACGTGGGCGGTATTAATCGTAATACCACGTGCCTTTTCTTCCGGTGCCGCGTCGATCTGGTCGTAGGCCTTGGCTTCACCACCAAATTTCTTCGACAGCACGGTCGTGATCGCTGCCGTCAGCGTCGTCTTGCCGTGATCCACGTGCCCAATCGTCCCCACGTTCACGTGTGGCTTCGTACGCTCAAACTTGCCTTTTGCCATTT
>JAEUNB010000334.1 GCA_016790625.1 Betaproteobacteria bacterium
CGTTTTTTTTGGGCAGAATAGACAGTGCATTCCCCGCAAACAACAATATGAGGCATCGATATGAAATCGTTTATTGCCCTGCTCGTCCTCGCCGCAAGCGTTGCACTGCCAGCCCAAGCCAATCGTGCCGTACTCTATGAACGCGGCAACTTCCGCGGCTTCAATGTCACGCTGGAGCGCGACACCCCCAACCTCGCCTATCTCGGCTTTGAGAACCGCTCCTCGTCGGTGATGGTGCTGCGCGGTACCTGGGAATTCTGCACCGAGCCTTATTTCCGGGGCCGTTGCATTACCTACCGCGAAGGCGAATATCCCTCGCTGGGCGGCAACAGCAATCGCATCTCTTCCGCGCGAGTAGTAGGCGGCGACAGCATCGGCGACCGGCCGGTCAATCAACCGGGCTGGGGCAACGCCGGCGATGCCGAGGTCGAATTGTTCGATGGCCAAGGGTTCCAAGGTCCGATACGCACCCTGCGCGATACGGTGCCGAATTTCGATCCACTCGGCTTCAATGACCGCGTCGCCTCGCTGATCGTGCGCCGCGGCACGTGGGAATTCTGCACCGACGCCAACTTCCGCGGCATCTGCCGCACCTATGGCCCGGGCCGTTACGGCCAGCTGTTCTATGGCCAGGAAGACCGCTATTCCTCTGCACGCCCGGTACGCAGTGGCTGGGGTGCGACCGGCCCCGGCGGCGGAAACTGGAACAATCCCGACCGCGTGCGCATCCGCATTTTCGAGCACGTCAATTACGGCGGCCGCTCGATCTGGCTCACCTCGGGCATCGACAACCTGCAATATCAGGGCTTCAACGATCTCGCCTCGTCGGTGATTGTCGAAGGTGGAACGTGGACCCTGTGCTCCGACGCCAATCGCGGCGGCCGGTGCCGCGAATTCCGCCCCGGACAATATCCGGCACTGCCGTTCGACCTGCAGGACAAACTGTCTTCGGCATATCCAAAGTAGCCCGTATATCAAAGTAAAAACCTAGCATTGGCGAGGCGTTTCAGGCATTTTCGGCCTGAACACCGCACCAATGCTTGAGTTTCATTTTGACATTAGTCTGCGCAGCACTCAGCAGTACATGGCTCGCGTTTGGACGCGGGAGAGGTTTCGGTGCCAAATTGCCGCATCGCCTCCCATGCCACCAGCGGCTGGCCGATGAGATAGCCCTGCAATTCATCGCATCCTTCCTCGACCAGAAACGCGCGCTGCTCGGCCGTCTCCACCCCCTCCGCCACCACCCGCAAATGCAGGCTCTTGGCCAGCGCGATGATGGCGCGCACGATCGAACGCGCATTCTCCGATTCGACGATGCCGGAAGTAAATGAGCGGTCGATCTTCAACGTACTGATCGGGAAATTCATCAGGTAGGTCAGCGAGGATTGGCCGGTGCCGAAATCATCAATCGCAATCGACACGCCCATGCGGCTCAATTCACGCAAGGTCTGCGCCGCCAGTTCGGGATTGTGGCTGACCATGCTTTCGGTGACTTCGAGTTCGAGCTGATGAGCACTGACATTGTGATCGGCCAACGCGCGCAGCACCATCAATGGCAGGTCGGCGTTATACAGCTGGCGCATCGACAGGTTGACGGCGATGGTGCCATCAAATTTTCCGGCGTCTCGCCACGCGCCGATCTGCGACAGCGCGGCGCGCAGTACCCATTCGCCCAGCGGTTCGATGGCGCCGGTTTTTTCCGCATGCGGAATGAAGCGACCCGGCAACAGCAAGCCGTATTCCGGATGCGCCCAGCGCACCAACGCCTCGAAGCCGACGACATTGCCGGTCCATGCATCGGCCTTGGGCTGGTAATGAACCAGGAATTCGTTACGCACCAGTGCATGCCGCAGGTTGCTGCTCATCTGCAGTTTCTCGAACGCGGCCGTGTTCATCTCGGTGGCGAAGAACTCAAACCCGTTGCGGCCGTTTTCCTTGGCGCGGTACATCGCCGAATCGGCATGCTTCATCAAGGTCGGGCCATCGTCGCCGTCGGACGGATAGAACGCGATGCCGATGCTCATCGTAACGAAGATATCGTTGTTCATCACCGGGATCACCGGGCTGACTGCATGCAACAGCTTGTTCGAAATGACCGCCAGGTCCTTGGGGTCGGCGATGTTGGAGACCAGCAAAACGAATTCATCACCGCTGTAACGCGCCAGCAGGTCGATATCGCGAATCGAGCGCTTCATGCGCCGCGCAACTTCGCGCAGCACTTCATCGCCGGCCGAATGCCCCAGCGAATCGTTGATGTTTTTGAAGTCGTCCAGGTCAATAAACATCACCCCCAGCCCCTGGTTCGCTCGAGACGCCATGCGCAGGCGCTCATGCATGCTTTGCTCCAGCGCGAGGCGATTGGGTGTGCCGGTGAGCACATCGACCTTCGCCAGTTGCTCATACTGCTTCGCCAGCGTCCGTTGCCGCCGTGCGGCGCGCACCGCCAGCACGGTCAGAAAGCAAAGGCCGAATGCGCCGATACAAATGACCAAATTCTGCGTCGCGCGCGCGTGAACGGCGGCGGCTATGGCTTCCTGATCCAGCGGGACAATCACTTCGATGGCATCCGCCGGCCGAAGCGCAGACGGCGCCGCACGTACATAACGCAGCACACGCTTACCAGCAAACAAGCCGGGCTTCCACACCGGCGCCCAGTCCATCGCTTCTGCGGACCGCTGCTGCGCATGCTGATTGATTTCGTTCACTGCCCAGCGCTGAAAGGCGTCGATGGACTCGCGTTCGATACCGTTCAAACCCAGCCAGCGATACGAGTACACCTCTGCGTGCGAATCGGTGCGGCCGGCAGACTGTCCATTCGGCTCGATGCCGCGCACCTCAACAAGATCGCCGATGACACCGTCGGCCAGATGTGACTTCTGCGCCGCCAAGGCGTATTGCGAAACCACATCCGCAATCTTCAGCGCCTCGCGCTCTGCGATGCGCTGCTCGGTATCGGCGATCATGCGATAGACAACGCAGATCAGTAACGGCGCAACCAGCAGCCCCCCGAACGCAAAAATAGTCCGGGGCGAGGTCCAGTAGTTCAGCAGCCTGGGGCCCGGTGCGGCGGGCGTATTGCCGATCACACCGGAGCCTTCACTGTTAAAGAAATAGTTGCGCATGCGGACCCAAAAAGTCCCTTGTTGATTCATCGTTGTATCAGCCGGGTTCAGCCGGCCTTTACATTTGCCGGGTCAAGCCATCGCGCCATGCCCGATGGCCAGGATGCAAAAAAAAAGCAAATACAGCTCAATGCCAGAGGTGATTTGCGAGACAAAGTGCCCGGAAATGCTTTCGTCGCATTCCGGGCACTTTCATTACAGAACTAGAACGACTTCGCCGTCAGCGCGCCGATCTTCTTGCCCATGGCCACGCCGGTCTCGGCAGAAGTGCGATAGTGCATGCCACCGTACACGCGGGCATTGGCCACTTCCTGCGAGAACTCCTCGATGCTGTTCCACTTGCGCGTCACGCCTTTGGCAGTCGGGCTGGTGGTTGTCAGCGTCGGAGTGGTGCCATTGCCGATCTCGGCTTGCAGCACGCCATTCACCGCGCCGGCCAGGATGCCGTGTCCTGCGGGATATTCCGGATGCATTGGCGTATCGATAAACGACGACCATGATGCTTCACGCTCGGTGTTGTCGTTGCCGTCGATATCGGCGTTGCGGATCGCCGTAATCGGCCGCCAGAAGTTGTAGTGATACTTGGCATCGAACACCGCGATCAGTGCGTCGTCCATCGCTTGTGCAACGACGGCGAACAAGCGAGCATTCTGCGTGGCATCGCGTCCTGGCGCCAAAGCAACCGAGCGCACCACACCGTGATAAATCGAGGGCAGCGAGAAATCCCAGAAGCGGGCGATCTCGGTTTGTTCGGCGTTGCGCTGCGTGCTGCTCTTGCCGCCCAACAACCGGACTTCGTTGAAATCGCGAGTCCAGGCCTCGCTCTTCAATGCGGGCGGCGGTGCCGGACGGAACTGCGACGGGCTCGACATCACCCAAGGCTTGCGCTGTATCCACTGCGGTACGGCGGGTACCACGGTCGGCACATACACGCCTGCGGTGGTATGCGGGCGATAGGTTTCGGTAACGCTGGCACCGTCGGTGGCGCGCGCGGCCAGAACGGCCGCGGCGGCCTTTTCACCGACAGCAATACCACTCGCCTTCGCCGTACCGTCGGCAATCGTCGCCAACGCCGCCTGATACGCGGCATCGATGGACGCCTGCTGCGCGGGCATCAACTTGGTCAGCGTTGCGCGATGTGCTGCAGCGATGGCGGCATCGACCGAGGCGCCCGGTGCGGCTTCCAGCTGAAATTTGCCGGCGCCATAGCGCTGGCTAACTGCATTTGCTGCTTCATATGCAGCAGTCTGGACAATTGCCATTACGCGCGTCGCGGGCGGCGTGCCCATTTTGGATTCGATAACGATGTCGGCCGACTTCATATTCCAGTCGGTAACGGCATCTGCGCTGGCCGCCAACGGCGCGGCGACAAATACTGCGGCCAATGCGGCGCGCAGGAAAAAATTGGTGCTTTTCATGGAGCTGATTTCTTTCGTAGTAAGTTGGTTGATGAGTTCGGTGGATTAGAGGGCAGAGAAGCGTGCGGGGCCATCAAAGGCCTTCGCAACCGGTGTGGCCGCGCTGAAAAAGTAGTAATCCGCACGGTAGTGCACGCGCGCCTGCTGCCCCACGTTGCTGCCTGCGCAGGAATTGGCCGGTGCGACGCCGCCCACGGTGTTCACGCGCTGGATGCTGGTCGTCTTGCTAAACAAGCCGGCTTCCGGGCCATCTTGCGTCGCCGCGAGAAGCAGCCAGGGGATGTTGCCGGCTTCCGGCGCATCGGCGCGCGACTTCACCACGGCTTTCACGCGGCTGCCGTCGATCGCTTCCCAATGCGGGCCGGCGCCATGGCGGCCAATCAGGTTGCCCTTGGTGTCATACAAATCCGCTTCCGGCGCCATGAACACCCATTCGTGGCCGCTCTTGTCTTTGCGCGCACGGCATTCGTAGATCTGCACGCCTTTGGCAGGCACGATC
>JAEUNB010000214.1 GCA_016790625.1 Betaproteobacteria bacterium
TGGCAACAACGCAACGCTTTCAGGTGATCGAGCAGACGTTTGATCGCAGCGCCGACGGCAAGGCGCAGCCGACCAACATCGAAGAAAAAGTTGAAGCAATGAAACGCGCCGGCGCCGACTGGCTCTATCTCGGCCCGGATACCTATCTGTTCTCGCAGATCGACCAAGTAGCCGCAGCCGCGATGGAGCAACGCCTGCCGACCTTCTCCGCTACTGAAGCGGCACTCGGCCTGAAGGCGCCGGTCTTGGCCGGACTGGTGTCGAGCTACTACACCATCGGCCAGTTCGCCGGCTACAAGGCTGAGCAGATTCTGGTCAAGAAGCAGCGCGCACGCGATATTCCCATCGAATCGCTGTCGCGCTATTCGTTCATCGTGCGCATGGATGTGGCCAAACAGCTGGACATCCTGCCGCCGGTATCGCTGTTCAATTACGCGACGATCCGGTAGCCCGCAAAATCGGTACAAACTCTAGCATTGGAGCGGGTTCCAAGCCAAAAATGGCTGTGAAGCCGTATCAATGCTGGAGTTTTTAATTCACATACTTGCAGTATCGCGCAGCATGAGAATTTCATCAGCGTCGATCTCACGCTCGGCATGCTGCACGGGGGCGGCCAACTCGAAACCCATTCGTTCGAGCAATCGCTGCGATGGAAGATTGGTACGCTTCAGCGTGGCGTCAAGCACTTTGACGCCGTAGCGAGCGTGCAACTCGCCTATCATCGCCCGCACCGCCGCGCTGCCGATGCCCTTTCCCCAATACGGGCTGGCCAGTACATACGCCACCGCTGCTGACTCGTCTGGCCGAACCGTCGCCTGCACATAGCCCGCCAGCGTCCCATCCCGCAAGCGAATCACCCAGTTGAGCCACTGCTCACTGCCATTGCCCGAACGACGCGATTCCAGTCTCGTGAAGCGGGTGCGCAGCCACTCGCGCGAGACTGGCGGCTCGTTCTCATAGCGGTAGATGGCGGGATCGCCCAGCACCTCGAACATTTCGTCCGCATGCGCCGCCACCTGTGGTTCCAGCGTCAGCAGTTCGCTCTCGATGGATCGCATCGCACTGTGTTCCGGTAAGAGTTCGGGAATTGTCCATCGCAATTTACACAGGAATGCACCACGGAGCACGGCGGCGTGCACGCCGTCATCCAATCTCCGCAGCAAACTCGCGTAAAATTGCGCTCGATTCTCCCGCCCACGTTCCGTCCGCAACAATTCTCCCGCCCATGTTCTCCATCATCGTCTGCAGCCACCGGCCGGAACGTGCAGCATTTATCGCACGGCACTACGCAGAACTGTTTCGTGGCGTAGCACACGAACTGATCCTCATCAACGATGCCAAATCGCTGTGCGAAGGCTACGCACGCGGGCTGGCGCGTTCCACCGGCGACCGGCTGATCTTCAGCCATGACGATATCGAATTCGTACTGCCGGATACCGCCACCCGCCTGGCCCGCAATCTGGAGGAGTTCGATGTAGTCGGCATCGCCGGCACATCGAAACTGATTGATGGCTCGTGGATGACCACCGGCGACCCATTTGCCTACGGCGTGGTGATCTATCCGCGTGCCGACCAGCCGGGGATGTACACCGTCAACGTCTGCGGCGCAGGGCCGCTCAATGTAGGCGGTATTCAGGCACTGGATGGGTGCTTCATCGCCTGCAAGCGTGAAGTCGCGGAAAAAACCGGCTTCGATGCAAAAACCTTTGACGGCTTTCATCTTTACGACATCGACTTCACCTTTCGCGCCCACCTGCTCGGCTACCGGCTAGCGGTCTGCCGCGACATCCCCTTGATTCACGCCTCGATGGGCAATCCGGATGCCGTGTGGCAATCCTACAAGCAACGCTTCGACCAGAAGCACCGCGCCACGCTCGCCCGCGGGCAGCCGGCCCACACGCGCACGGTACAATCCCAACTTTCGCGGGAAAAGCTGTTGCCGGCCCTGCAACAGGACACAGTCGGATCGATGGTAGATACGCTGACGAAGAAAATGGCCGAGCAGAATGCTGCCGTTTCCGCACCATCCCGCAACATGGACACGCCTCACAACACGGACCCGAAGATGCACGACACCGCTTTTGAATTTGGCAAACGATTCTTCAGCACCTACATCCCGCAGGCGCGCGGCCTGACCATTGTCGAGATCGGTTCGCAGGATGTGAACGGCTCGCTGCGCTCGGTCGCGCCGCCGGACAACAAATACATCGGCGTCGATTTCGCCACTGCGCGCGGCGTCGATATCGTACTCAAGGATCCGTACTCGCTGCCGTTCGAGGATAACTCGGTCGATGTGATGGTCTCGTCCTCCTGCTTCGAGCACTCGGAATTTTTCTGGCTGGTATTCAACGAAGTGCTGAGGGTACTGAAACCCAACGGCCTGTTCTACCTCGATGTTCCCGCCAACGGCGCTTTTCATCGTTATCCGGTGGATTGCTGGCGTTTCTATCCGGACAGCGGCGCGGCATTGCGCAACTGGGGGCGCAAGAGCGGCTACAAGGTGCTGATGCTGGAGTCGTTCACCGGCATGCAGGGTCCCGACATGTGGAACGACAACATCTCGATATTCCTCAAGGACGAACAGTTTCTCGCCAATCACCCGCGCCGCATCCAGGATAGCTTCACCAACTTCACCAACGGATTCATCCACGGCCGGCCGGAGATTTCCAATGTCTCCATGCGTCCGCAGGATCTCGACGCACACGCCAAACTGCTCGAGGTGGTCCAATCCATGAACCGCGTGCTGGCGGCGAAGTCCTGAAGCTTTCCAACGCGCCTGCATCATGAACCAGACGCCGATCCACGATGCGCACAATCCGGACCTGTTGCAAATCGTGCCGAAAACCTCGATCCGGCTGATTGAAATCGGTTGCAGCTCGGGCGCACTCGCGCGCGAGTTCAAGAAAATCAACCCTGCCAGCCATTACCTGGGCATCGATATCGATCCCGCGTATGCAGAATCGGCCAAACGCTATTGCGACGAGACGCTGGCTCTCGATATCGAAGCCATGGGCAACGATTTTTTCGATGCTCACAAGGACCGCGATTGCTGGATCTTTGGCGACAGCCTCGAGCACCTGCGCAATCCGTGGGACACGCTGAATGCCGTGCGGCGCGTGATTCCCGCTCATGGCTCGGTGTCGGTGTGCATACCCAATGCGCAACACTGGACCGTGCAGGCCAAGCTCAATATCGGCTTGTTCCGCTACGAGGACGAGGGCCTGATGGACCGCACCCATCTGCGCTGGTTTACCCGCCAGACCATGCTGGAAATGTTTGCCGGGTGCGGATTCAGGATCGTCGAAGGTTTCCCGCGCGTGTTCCCCGAACCGAACCGTGATCGCTACCTCAACCTGATCGGCGAGATGGCGCGCTTGTCGGGCCAAGACCCCGCGATCGCGATCAAAGACGCGATGGCCCTGCAGTTTGTGTTGAGGGCGGTGCCAGCTTAGTTTTTCGCTTGGCGGCGTTGTGCGAGAGATCGCAAACGCAAAGGCAAACCCGGGCGCTGCAGAGCGTACCCACGGCACAGGCGGATTGATCGCCGCCAGAGGCGAATATGACCTCGCGCAACCATCGACAAGCGATGGCGCTTTTACGTTTCGACACAGATTTGACACTGCGAAACACTAATCTTTCATTCGTAATCAACGGGCGTCCGCGTTCACAATCGTTGACACTGAATAGTGAATTTGCACACTTTTTTTAGTGGGAGCAGATGCAAAACTTCGTCCTGTCGAATTTCCACTTCCCGCCAAAGGACGAAACATGAAAACCGCAGTTTGCAAATCGCTTGTTGCTCTTTCCGCTGTCACTGCTCTCGTTGCTCCGCTGTTCGCGCACGCCAACTCCGCCACTGTGACCGGCGCTGGCGCACTGAATACCAGCTCGAACGTGGACTTCCGCATCACCATCCCGAAAGTGCTGTTCCTGCGCGTCGGCACCGGCGGTCTCTACGGTGCTGCGGCAAACGCAACGGTTGACCTGATCGACTTCACCGTCCCGGTTGCCAACCTGGGCGACGGCAGCTCGGTAGCAGCAACCGCCGGCAGCGGCGACCTGGGCAACGGCGCGGTTACTGCCCTGCTGCGCAGCAACGCCGGTGTGGTTACCCTGACCGCCAACACGGCCGGCGCGATCGGCAACGGTGCCGGCGACACGATTCCCTGGTCTGAAATCTCCATCGCCAATTCCAACCTGGTGGCGCCGGCATTTGCCAACACCTTCCCTCACCTGGCCGCACTGCCCGCCACTGGCGCCAGC
Source organism: Betaproteobacteria bacterium (assembly GCA_016790625.1). GTDB lineage: Bacteria > Pseudomonadota > Gammaproteobacteria > Burkholderiales > Usitatibacteraceae > UKL13-2. Next base: position 4,264 of record JAEUNB010000214.1, read on the forward strand.
GCGAACTTCGCACCGGCTCCGGTTGCCAAGGTAACCAACGTCGGTTCGACCTGGACCTATGCCTATCGCAACACCAACACCGTGCCCGCAGGTACTTACGGTGGCGTTAACGTCAACAACAGCCGCGTAACCTACACCGCGTCTGTTCTGTAATTGAACCAAACAGGACCGATCATGAAAACCAAGTTTTCCAAATCGCTGCTCGTACTTTCCACCCTGGCTGCTTTCGGCGCGCCGATGCTGGCGCATGCCGAATCGGCAACGGTCACCGGTGCCGGTGCATTGAATACGAGTGCACGGCTGGATTTCCGGATCACGATTCCCAAGGTCCTGTTCCTGCGCGTGGGTACCGGCGGTCTGTACGGCGCCGCGGCAAACGCAACCATCGACCTGATCGATTTCACTGTGCCCGCAGCCAGCCTCGGCAACGCTGTCGCCCAGAATGCCACTGCAGGCAGCGGTGACCTCGGTAACGGCGCGGTCACCGCGCTGCTGCGCAGTAATGCGGGCGTGGTGACGCTGACCGCAAATACGGTGGGTGCATTGGGCAATGGTGCCGGCGACACAATTCCCTGGTCGGAAATCGCCATCGCCAACTCCAATCTGGTCGCACCGGCATTTGCCAACACCTTCCCGCATCTCGCAGCCCTCCCGGCCGCCGGCGCGAGTGCCAACTTTGCACCCGCTCCCGTGGCCAAGGTAACGAACGTGGGTTCGACGTGGACATTTACTTACCGCAACACCAACGCCGTTCCCGCCGGCACCTATGGCGGCGTCGGTGTAAACAACGGCCGAGTCACCTACACGGCCTCTGTCTTGTAGAATCAATCCACGGCTTCAAAAAATTGAAAAATGCCAGCCCAAAGCTGGCATTTTTCATTAGGAAGATCATGATTCCGAATATGCCTCACATCCACAAAGGTATCAGGGTGTTGCCAGACGGTGTAGCCCACTCGTTTCGCCTGTGCCTGGCAGCGCTGCTTTGCAGTGTCACCGTCGCGGCAGACGCCTGGGTGCTGAATGTGACCCCGGGTGCACGGCGGATCTATCTGGCGGTTGGCAACTCCACCACCGACGCAGCTAATGCCACCATTAATCTGGTCAGCGTCACGGTTCCGGCGAATGTCGTGGGTACCGGCGCGGTGCAAGCCATGACCAGCAACAGCACCCAGGCCAACAGCCCATTCGACGGCTACAACGTATGCGTGCCGCCAAACCAGGTCTACATCGGCGGCTACTTCCGCGAGCCGAGCACGACCGCAAACGTTGCCAGCCTTCAGGTCACCACACCGGCGAACCTCACCAGCGGAACCGATACGCTGGCTTTTTCGCAGATTAGCTGGACCAGCACCGCGCTCGGCAATGCTGCGGCGGACATCCCGGCGGGTACCTTCAATGGCGCGACCCTGTTCCTGCGAAATGTGAGTTCGAATACCTACGTTGAGAACTGCCACACCTTCAGCTATGCCAACACCAACGTCGTGGCGGCGGGCGTGTACAACGGTCGCGCGACCTACACGCTTTCCGCGCCATGAGACTCTTCATGCCCGGCCGATTTCTCCGCACTGCCCGCGCAACCCGACACATTCTGCTGTTGTTGGCGCTGCTTGCTCCGATCCCTCAATTGCTCCATGCCGCCAGCCCCACGTCGCCTTTGGTTGCGACACGAGTGAATTCAGCAATCATCGACGACTCGGCCACCGTCGTGCTGGATGGCACGCCCGTCATGAACTGGCGCTCGGTCACGCCCAAGAGCCGTGACAATGCGATCGTTGGCCGCACGCGCGTCAATGTGCGCCTTGCAACCACGCCGTGGCTCGGTAAGGCCGGCAAGATTTACATGGTGCTGCCCGCCGAGACCACCGGGTCGGTAAAAATTACCTGGCGCGGCCAGGGCCTCTTGTTGGATGGTGAGCTGAGACCTGGTGGCCGCACGCTGGTCTACACTGGCACCATCCGCGAGAAGCGCATGGAAGATGTGCTCGATGTGCAAATTGAAGCAGACGGCGTTCGGTTGCGTGACTCGCAGCAACTGCGCTTTCATTTCGAAATTGATGTGGAGTAAGCAGAGTATGGCAAAGGAAAACACTCTCTCCTTCATTGGCTTGCTGGCGTGCGCGACCATGATGGCTATCGCATCGACAGCGGCAAGCGCTCAAGGATTTTCCGCGGTCATTTCCCCACCACGTTTCGAGGTGACGGTTCAGCCGGGCAAGACCTCGCGGCAAATCATCGAGATCACCCACGTCGCCAACCAGCGCGGCAATTACCGCGTCTATACCAATGATTGGGTGATAGGCCCTGACGGCAACGCCGTGTTCTCCGATGAACTCGCGCCGAATAGCTGCCGCCCATGGGTGGCGCTGGAAAGAAAGGAACTTGCGTTGGCCGCCAACGGCAAGATCCGCTTCCGCTTCGAGGTTTCGCCACCAGCCGACGCCGCCGCCGCCGAGTGCCGCTTCGCCATCATGATCGAAGGCCTGGAGCAGGTCGTCAAAACCGAAGGAGCGCTCAGCTTCCCGGTGAGTGGAAGAATCGGCGTCATTGTCTATGCCGCAATCGGCAGCGCGCGTCCGCAACTGTCAATCAGTTCGGCGGGAACGGGCCTCAGTAACAATTCGGCGGTTCCGCAATTGCAGGTAAAAAATGACGGCAATGCAACCGGCCGTCTCGGCGGGTTTGTCGTCGCCACCGACGCCCAAGGCAAGCAAATCGATCTCGTTCCCGAAGCATTACCGATCCTGCCCGCGCAAACACGTGTCGTTCCCTTGGTGCCGAATGTTCCCGGCGTCGATAACGTCACCTTGCAGTTTCCGCTGACAGTCAAGGGCAACATCGAGTGGGGCGATCAGAAAACCGCCATCGATCTCCGCTACGAAAAGCCCGCGACACCGCCGCCATCCAAGGAGGCGGCACCGGCAAGCGCACCGCCTGCGAAGGCCAAGAATCTTGTCCCCGCCCCAGCCGCGAAGTAGCGCGCGGCTGACCGGGCGCAGGCGTAACCTTCGCCATGCGACAACGGCGGTCCTGAGCGCGTGGGCTACCATCGCCCACGTCCACGCGCAGCAACCCATAGCACAACCTGCTGCACCCTCGACTGCACCACTCGTCGCTGTTCAGCGCGCGCCTTACGTGGATCGCGTGATGGAAGGCGTTTCGCCGCTGCAGGACGAGGACACCAGTGTGGCCGAATACAACGCGCAAGGCTGGCCGCGCGGCTTGTCGCTGCAACTAACACGCAATCTGCAGACGTCGAAGAATGGCGTGCCCAACTCTTCGCGCCCCGAGACACGCACGGACACGCAGGGCGTGCAAATCGATGCCTACCTGGAAACGCCGGACTTCGGCGCGCTATCGATTCACGCGCTGGCGCTGGGTGGCCGCGGCAGCACCGGTTTGACCAACTGGAACCTGCGCCAGACTGGGCTGCCGTTCGATGGCGGCTGGCGCGCCGACAATGCCATCGGCACCACCAATCTGCTGGTGCCGGAACTATCGCGCCGCAATAGCCGGCTGGCGCTGCCCACACCGCAGGTGCTGGGCGGCTCCACCATCTGGCGCAACGAAGCTAATCTGCTGGTGCTCGGCGCCAGCGTGGGCGAACCTGGCCGCTTCGAAGGATTTCCGCAATCACGATTCGTCAAGCTGGGCGGCCAAGTCACCAGCGCGTTTGCGCAGGCGACCAGCGGCCAATGGACCGGCGCGGTGGCTCTCGCACAAGGCAACAATATCCTGCCCGAGATCGCCACCATCACCGGCGACAACACCAATTCCGGCGCGCCACGCATCAGCCCACGCGGCGTCTATTCCAGCGTGCTTTATCAAACGCCCACCGGTAGCAGCTGGCAGGCCAGCATCGTCGGCTCGCAAGTTTCGGGTACCAACGCCAACGGCATCTGGAGCGACGCCATCTGGCGCGATGGTGGCCAGACGCAGCAGATATCGCTGTTCCGCTTTTCGCGCGAGCTTGCGTGGATAGACCGCCCGCTGCCGTCGGACCTGCAGGGCGCCGCATACCGCTACGACTACCGTTCGCTGCGGTGGGACGTGTCGGCCAACGTCGAGTCGTTCGACAGTTTGTCGGGCCGGAGTCCGAGTGGCTGGTATGTCAGCGCTAGCGGTCGCCGCATGCTCAGTACCGCGCTATCGACGGGTGGCGGTGTCGCCATGAGGAATTTCGGCATTTCCGGTGGCTCGGGTTTCGGCTATCTGCAGTGGCAAAACGCGTTGGGCGTTTCGCGCCTGCAGCTGGATGCGGCATCCACACGAGGCGATAGCGATAGTCAGGCGCTGACGTTCGATCACTCGATCTACGCTGAAAACGGCATGTCATTATCGACATCGCTCAGTGCGGAGCGGCTGCATCCCACCAACTCTTCCGCCGACAACAGCGGCCAGGCGCGCTCACGGCAGAACGCCGTCGCGGCGGGCCTCACTGGCCGCGCGATGCTCGGCAACAGCATGTCGCTGCAAGGCAGCCTGCGAGCGCGCAATGTTCGTGGCAATACCGGCAATGGTGTTCCCAGTGCAGAAAGCGGCACCACACTGGCCGCCAACCTGAGCTTCGATTGGCAGATCAGCCGCGATTGGTCCCTGGCAGCATCGTTCTACGAAAACCGTGGTGTGTTTGTCGACACCATCGGTGTGCAGAGCCCGCTGGTCACGCCGGAAATCATCCGCATACGGCCCAACGATCGCGGATTTTTCCTGAGCCTGCGCTACGCCACCCGTGCAGGTACCCCCTCCATCCCGCTGGGCGGCGCGCCGGGCAGCGGCGCAGGCCGCATTGAAGGCAGTGTGTTCCTCGACGCCAACGGCAACGGCCTGCGCGATGCCAACGAGAGTGGCGTCGCCAATATCCTGGTAACGCTGGACGGAAAGTTCAGCACACGTACCAACGCCTTCGGCGGGTTCGAATTCCCTACCGTCGTGTCCGGCGCACATACACTCACTGTGCTGCAGGACGACCTTCCCCTGCCGTGGACCGTCGATACCGAGCAGAAAATCAATGCTGTCGTATCAACACGGGATATCACACGCATCAACATCGGCGCCAGGCGCATGCGCTGAGAAGCGTCCAGCGTGTCGCTGCGGACGGATGCAGCAAGTCGGCACTTATCCAAGCGATTGTATTTGACCGAAAGTGAAATTCAAGCACTGGTGCGCCTTTCAGACCAATAATGCCCGGGAAAGCGCGCCAGTGCTTGAGTTTCGCATTCTTATTGAAAGCTGCAAACGCAGCATCCAAGTAAACCTCAGGGTCACACCAATCAAGGATCACTAGTACCGAATCCCGCTACCGCGCGTTTCGCATCGCTAGTCCGGCACGGTTTGTTCTTCAGGATTTGCGCGGTCTTTGCGAATATCTCTGCCTTCGCTTTCGCAAATCTTCAGGAGAACCCATGCTTCACACATCCTCGCCGTTCACGCGCGTCAGGCCCGGATTGCTCGCCATTGCCCTCGTCCTGCTGAGCGGCTGTGCTGCACTGGGGCTGGTGGATAACGCGACTCACTTTGCCTATATGGTGGAGAACGCAGCGACGGCACTACGCGCCTCACCCGCGCAGGAAGCGATCATCAAGTACCAGCCGCTGGGAAATTTCCATGAGGACTACGCCATCGATATCAAGCAGTCGAAGCGCGAAGTCAAGGTGGATATGTTCGGCAATATCTCGGGGCCAGGCGGCGGCTATCTGGTCGTCACAGGCAGGCATCGCGGCGGCACGAACTATTACGAACGGTTTGTGTTCGTGCCGCAGGACATCAGCATCAGGAAGGCGGGGGCGCCGACGGAAATCGTCCTGCGAAAAGCGGGAGATCGAATTGACTTGGTGGAATTGCGGTAAGCGCCTCGCATCGGTTGGTCATGCCCGGTTTGACCATCGTTCGATATCACATGTTGGGGTTCATATCGGCCAAGTTGCAGAGCGGCATGAGACGCGCGAAATCCCAGGGTTGATACTCGCCCACTTTCCCGATGTCAATTGTCAGGCTGGGTCCGCCACCCATCGATGAAACGAAAGCAAGGCTTTTTCATCGGCCGCGTTGATGACACCGGCGGTGGCCGAGAGCCGCTTCTCGAAATCCACCCCAGCGCTTAAATTGACCAGGTTGTACCTGGACATCTCGATATTGAGCGGGCATTTATTCGCGGCACCCAAACCATTTCGACGCGATTCAATGGAAAAACTCCAGCACCAGAGCGCATTTCAGGCCGAAAACGCCCTGAAAACCGCACCAATGCTGGAGTTTTGTTTTTGCTAACGAGCGGAATCCGCCGTGTCCTACCCGCCCAGCGCCTTGTAAAAATCCGCCACCGCCGTGCGCAGGGTGCGCTCGGCTTCGATGCGGCTCAACTCGGCCATCAGCAGATTGCGCTCGGCATCGATCACGTCGAGCTGGCTGGCGATGCCGTTGGCGTAGCGCAGCTTGGCGAGATCCCAGGTCTTGCTGAGCGAGGTTACGCGGCGCTGCTCGATTTCGTAGACTTCGCGCGCGGCCGATTGCGATTGGATCGCATCCTGAACTTCGCGGAAAGCATTGGCAATCGCATTGCGATACTGCGCCACCGATTGCTCGTTGCGTGCCTCAGCCGCATCAACCTGTTTGTTGATGCGCGAAGCGCCCCACAGCGGTTGCGTAAGTCCGCCGGCAAAATTCCAGACACGCGCCGGGCCGCTGAAGAGGTCGCTCAACGAACTGCTCTCGCTGCCGAGAAAGCCGGTCAGCGTGATCGACGGGAAAAACGCTGCACGCGCCACGCCAATGCGCGCATTGGAGGCCATCAGCCGCTGTTCGGACTCAACCAGATCGGGACGGCGCAACAACAGGTCCGATGGCACGCCTGCCGGCGCGACCACTGCAGCCGCGACCGGCACATGAGTGCCGGAGCGCTCGACCTTGCTTTCCATCACCGCACGCGGTGAACGGCCCAGCAGCACGCTTAACGCGCGTTCCTGTGCCCCGAGCTGGCTTTGCAATGGTGGAAGTTGCGCGCGTGCGGCATCGACTTCGGCCGCGCGTTGCTGATAGTCAAACTCGGAAATCACGCCGGCATCGAAACGTTTCTTCTGCAGGTCCAATGCTTCCTGGCCACGCTTGATGGCGAGGCCGGTGGCGGCAATGCGCGAATCCAGCGCCACCAGATTGAAGTAGCCCTGCGCGACTTGTGCGACCAGTGACAGCCGCAACCCATCGCGATTGGCTTCCACCGCCAGCAGATCGGCGCGCGCGGCTTCCGTCGCGCGACGATACTTGCCCCAGAAATCCAACTCCCACGACACATTCAGCGTGGCACGATTGGTGGTCGACTCGATCGGCTGTCCCTGGCCGCCGAAACTGCTGGCTTCCGAATTGCGATTGCGTTCGCGCGAGGCCGTGGCATAAACCGATGGCAGCTGATCGGACACCGCGAGACCCAGTTGCGAGCGTGCTTCGCTGATACGCGAAGCAGCCACCTTGAGGTCGAGGTTGTTCTTCAGCGTTTCATCGACGAGACGATTCAAGGCCTCGTCGTTGTAAAGCGTCCACCAGCTGGCGGGTGCTACAACCGCCGCCGGCTTTTGCGCGGATGCGGCGTAGGCATCAGGCAGTTCCATCACTGGCCGTTGGTAATTCGGGCCGATCGCGCAAGCCGACAGCATCGAGGCCACGGCCAGCGCAACAATTGCAGGTTTCATACTTGTTCTCATATTCGTCTCCTAGCGCTGGTCCGGCGGCAGCGAACGGTGCCCCGGAGCAGGAGCGGCTTCCTTTATCGCCGCATGGCGTGCGTGATCAGCGTCAGCGCGAATCTCATCGGCGCTGCGCGATTCACCCACCTTCCAGTCGGTGATGATCTTGTAGAACAGCGGCACAAAGAAAATCGCGAGGAAGGTCGCGGCCAGCATGCCGCCCATCACACCGGTACCGACCGAGTGACGCGCACCCGCACCGGCACCAGACGAAAACGCCAGCGGCGCCACGCCGAGGATGAACGCAAGTGAAGTCATCAGGATCGGACGGAAGCGCAAGCGTGCAGCTTCCAATGCGGCTGCGGCTGCACTCATGCCTTCCTGCGACTTATAGACCGCGAACTCCACGATCAGAATCGCGTTCTTGGCTGCAAGGCCCAACAACGTCACCAAACCGATCTGGAAATACACGTCGTTGGTCAACCCGGTCTTGCCGAATAGATAGCCGACATTGGTGACCAGCCACACTGCAGCGAGCGAGCCAAAAATACCGAACGGCATCGCCAGCATCACCGACAAGGGCAACGACCATTTCTCGTATTGCGCCGCCAGGATCAGAAACGCCATGATCGCCGCCAGCACCAGCGCGATGACCGCTGCGCTCGATACACGTTTTTCCTGGAACGAGGAGCCGGTCCAGTCGTAGCTCATGTCAGACGGCAGCGCCTGATTGGCAATCTTCTCGAATTCGGCAATCGCTTCGCCCGAGGAATGTCCCGGTGCCGCAGCACCAATCAGCTTTACCGCCGGCAGGTTGTTGTAACGATCCAGCGTGTCCGGGCCAGCCGAGTATTCAACCTTGGCAAAGGCGGATACCGGCACCATCGCGCCGCGATCGCTTTTCACGAAGATGCGGCCGATATCGTCCGGGCGCTTGCGATGGATGCTGTCCGCCGACATCAATACCTGCCAGGTACGGCCGTACTTGTTGAAGTCGTTGACGTAGTAGGTGCCCAGTGTCGCGGCCAACGTATTGAAAGCGGAGTCCAACGGAATGCCCAGCGACTTGGCCTTCTCGCGGTCTACATTCACTTTCAACTGCGGTGACGACGGCCGCCACAGCGTCTGCACACCCGCGAGAACCTTGCTCTGACCGGCTGCGCCCATGATGCCGTACATGCTCTGCACCAGTTTCTCCGGACCACCCTCGCCTTTGTTCTGCAGATAGACTTCAAAGCCCGAGGTATTGCCGAGACCAAAGATCGGCGGCGGTGCAAATGCCAGCACCAGCGCTTCCTTGATGCCACCGGTTTTCATGAAGAACTCACCGACCAGCGCCTGCACCGGCACCTTGCGCTCATCCCAATGTTTCTGCGTGACAAAGATGGTGGCCGCGCTATTGCGATAGCCGCCGCCAAGAAAATCGAAACCGGTAAACGCAATGACGTCTTCGTTGTTCGGGTTCGACTTGATCGCAGCCACCACTTCCGCCACCACCTTGTCGGTGCGATCCAGCGATGCACCATCCGGCAGGAACACGGCAGCGATATAGAAGCCCTGATCTTCGTCCGGCAGCAACGAGCTCGGCGTCGCTTTCCACAAGCCACCGGTGATGACCACCATGCCGACGAACAGGATCACGCCCAGCGTACCGCGCTTGATCATCCATAGCACGCCACTGGTGTAGCGGTTGGTGACACGGGCAAACCAGTTGTTGAACCAGGTAAAGAATTTGCCCGGCGCGCGATGCCCCTGCTTCAGCGTCAGCACACAAAGCGCCGGCGTCATCGTCAATGCGACCACACCCGAAATCACCACGGCGATCGAGATCGTCACGGCAAACTGGCGATAGAGTTCGCCGGTGAGACCACCGAGGAAGGCGATCGGCACGAACACCGACACCAGCACCAGCACAATGGCTATTACCGGACCAGTCACTTCCTTCATCGCCTTGATCGCCGCTTCACGCGCTTCGAGGCCTTCCTCGTGCATGATGCGCTCGACGTTCTCCAGCACCACGATTGCGTCGTCCACCACGATACCGATGGCCAGCACCATGCCGAACAGCGTCAGCGTATTGATGGAATAGCCCAGTAGCATCAGCCCCGCAAAGGTGCCGATCAGCGACACCGGCACGGCGGCGAATGGGATCAGCGTTGCGCGCCAGTTCTGCAGGAACAGGAACACCACCAGGAACACCAGCGCCATCGCTTCCGCCAGCGTTTTCACCACTTCGCGGATCGAGACTTCGACGAATCGCGTGGTGTCGTAGGGTACGCCGTAGCTCAATCCTTCCGGCATTTTTGCCTTGGCGGCAGTCAGTGTTTTCTTGACTTCATTCGCTACGTCCAAAGCATTGGCACCCGGCTGAAGGAAGATCCCGACCAGGGTTGCGGGCTTGCCGTTATAGCGGCCGATAAAATCGTAGTCTTTGGAGCCGAGCTCGACGCGTGCAATATCCTTGATGCGCAGGGCATTACTGTCGGGGTTGGAACGCACGATCACGTTCTCAAACTCTTCGACCGTCGACAACCGACCTTTGGTGGTGACGGTATAGACCATGTCCTGCCCGCCGCCATTGGGTGCCTGGCCAATCTTGCCGGCGGCGAACTGCGCGTTCTGTTCATTCAACGCGCGTGCAATTTCATCCACCGTGACTTTCAGCTGCGTCATGCGATCGGGCTTGAGCCAAATGCGCATGGCGTAATCTTTCGCGCCGAAGATCTGCACATTGGTCGTGCCCGGCACACGCTTCAGGTTGTCCAGCACATTGAGCGTGACGTAGTTGGAGGTGTAGAGATCGTTGAAGCGTCCGTCCGGCGAATAGAACGCCACCACCTGTAGGAACGCAGACGAACCCTTTTCCACCGTCACGCCCTGCCGGCGCACTTCCTGCGGCAGCTTGGCTTCGACCTGCTTCACGCGGTTGTTGATGTTCTGCGCGGCCTTGTCGACATCAGTGCCGATTTCAAACGTGACTTGGATCGTCACGATGCCGCTCGACGTGGACGTCGAGGACATATACATCAGGCCTTCGAGACCGGTCAACGCGTTTTCGATTGGCGCGGCGACGGTCTGCTCGACAACTTGAGCCGATGCGCCGGGATAGGTGGCAATCACCTGCACCACCGGCGGCGAGATTTCTGGATATTGTGCGATCGGCAATGCACGCATCGCCGCCAAGCCCGCGATCACGATAAAGATCGAGATCACGAAGGCGAAGATGGGCCGATCAATGAAGAAACGAGAGAACATTATGTAGGGTCCTTTCGCTTACTTCTTGGCTTCGGCCGGCTTGGCATCGGCGGGTTTTGCATCAACCTTCGCATCGGGCTTCGCTTCAGGCGCCTTGCCCTCAGCCTTCGGCGCAGCACCACCTGGTGCGCCGCCCGGACCTCCGGGCCCACCCTGCGCTGCCGCCTTGGCCGCCTCTTCCGCCGTCATCGGCACGATCGGCTGGCCCGGAGCGAAGATGCGCGCCATGCCATCGACAATGACTTGATCGCCGGCTTTCAAACCGGATTTGATGATCCAGGCATTGCTGTTCTTGCCTTCCAGCGTGACCCATTCGCCCGGCACCACCGGACGCTGCTCCGCGGCTGGCTTGCCATCCTGACCTTTGCCGACGACATAGACGTACTTGCCCATCGGTCCATCAAGCACGGCGCGTTGCGGCA
>JAEUNB010000370.1 GCA_016790625.1 Betaproteobacteria bacterium
TCGCCACCGGCCTGGTACAGCGTTCGAGCAATCGTACCGACTGGGCGCCGACCATTGCCCGCATTCGCTACACCGCCACCGTCATTGCCGTGGCGGGCGCACTGGCGGTATTGAAAGATGGTTTTGTGGTCGGGCTGGCCGGCCTGATGGCGGTGTTATTCGCCGGGCCGTACATCGCGCTCGATCGCCGCGAAATCTTCGTCCTGAACGTAGTGCCGCTGGTGCTGATCGCGTTCATCATGTTCGCCATTGGGCTTGATCGATTCACCGCCACCAACGCCGCCATCTTTATCGCACTCGCCATCGCCGTCAGCCTGCTGCTGGCGCGCGTGTTCGAAGCTTCCAATCGCCGCGCCTTCGCACTGGAACAGGAGCTGATGCGCGAAGCACGCACCGATGCGCTCACCGGGCTGTCCAACCGCCGTGCGCTCGACGAAGCCGCCAGCCAGCATGTGAAGCGCGCCGCGCGCTCCGGCCGTCCGCTGTCAGTGATCCTGTGCGACATCGACCATTTCAAAATCATCAATGACCGTCATGGTCACGATGTGGGTGACAAGGTGATTCGCGCTGTTGCCTCGCAGCTGCGTGATGCCGTGCGCGACACCGATGCGCTCGGCCGCTGGGGCGGCGAGGAATTCCTCATCATCCTGCCGGACACCGATGGCGCCGAGGCGCGCATTCTGGCCGAGCGCATTCGCGCCGCCATCGAAGCGGCCACGCAGCCGTTGCCGAACAATGCGCACGTCACCATCAGCCTCGGTGTGTCGAGCGTTGGCATCGCCGCACTATCGCAGGAAAATCCGTGGGCGAAGTTGATCAAGACTGCCGATGACGCGATGTATCGCGCCAAGGCGGCGGGTCGCAATCGCGTGGAAGTATGAGCGCGGTGTTTGTAACGACCTGAGACCCCTCTCCCCAACCCTCTCCCGCAAGCGGGAGAGGGGGCAAGTGCTGTGTACCTGTGAATTCGACTCCCCTCACCCGCGTGGGGGAGAGGGGTCTTCAGATGAGCTAGATTTCCCCGCGCACCATCCCGATCAGGCGGCCCAGAATTTTTTCTCCGTCGGCACGCAGGCCGTTGTGTTCGTACTCGTTGGTGTGCCACAGCTTCATGTTCGGCACGATTTGCGCGGTCTCGTCCTGGAATTCGCGGTGCACGTACATATCGTCGTAGTAAACCGCTGCGGCGATCGGCACGCGGTTCTGTTTCAGTTTCTCAACGTCGTACAGCATCGGCCACGCATCGGTCTGCGCCAGCAATTCGGCGGCGGCTTTCAGCGGCTTTAATTGCGGATAGGTATCGAACTGCCACGCGAAAACCATCTCGCCGGTGAATAGCACGCGATCCTTGCGGTCGAGCGCGAATTCGGGGAATTCCTTCAGCACACGATCCGCCGCCCAGCGTCCGGCGGCCTTCTGTGTGTAGCAGCCATCCTGCAGCAGGCAGTAAATCGGATTGGTCTCGAACGATTGCAGGTGTTCGAAATGCACCAGGAAATTCCAGTTGATTTCGCGCTTGCCGTCCGCACCGGTGACCCAGGCTTCTTCCAGCAGATAGTGAATCGCCTCGTATCCATCGCTCATGCCGAACTGCAAGCCGAGCTGCAGGAAGCGCTGCGCCGTCAGCCGCCCGCCGGAAGGCAGCATCACTTCGTTCACCTGCAGGTGGCGCACCAGCTCCTGCACCAGCGCGATGTCTTCCGGATAGCGGGCGTAGTACTCGGCATTTTTTGCGATCACGCGCGGATACGTTGCGCGATAGATTTCCTCCGCCGCGCGTGTGAGCGAAGGCACGCCGCCGGTGATGAACACTTCCTTCAAGCCTTCCGGTGCCGCGGAAAGATAACGCAGCGAACAGAAGCCGCCGTAGCTTTGGCCCAGGATGCTCCACGGCTTGCCGCCGCCCAGCTGCGCGCGGATCGCCTCCGCATCGCGCACGATATTGTCGGCACGGAAATGCATGATGTAGTCGGCCTGCGCTTGGGCGTTCGGCATTGCGCGCAAGGTCTGCGCGGTGAGCGGCGCCGAGAGACCGGTGCCGCGCTGGTCGAGCAGCAACACGCGGTAATCCTTCAGCGCGCGCTTGATCCAGCCGCTCGCTCCCATCGGCCGTGGCGAGCCTGAACCGGGGCCACCCTGGAAGAACACCAGATACGGCTGGTTGGCGTCTTCCTTGTCCGGTGCGATTACCTCGCGGGCGAACACACTGATGGTCTTGCCGGGGTTGGCGTAATCGAGTGGCAGCTCGAAAGTGTGGTTGTTGAGGATCAGGCCCGGGATTTTGTGTTGGGAGGTGAGCATGTTTTTTTTGTCTTTGAGGAGAGCGGAGGTTTTGATGTGGAAGATTCTAGCGGCGATTGCGCTACTTTAAGTCCATCTTCCACAAGCGGCGATTCCGCCTTTAGTCCCTCTCCCGTTTACGGGAGAGGGGTTGGGGAGAGGGGACGCGGTTGTGGACAAGAGGATGCATTGCTACGAAGAGCTTCCCCTCTCCCTCCGCCCTCTCTCCCACGGGACTTCCTTTGGTCGCCGCCAACGGGCGAGGGGACCAAAGTGCCGCAGTTTGAAGCGATGCCCATTGAATGAGTAGAGAGACAAACCCCAGCACCCACGCACCTCCCCAGCCAAAAACCCCCGGAACCCCGCGCCAGTGCTTGAGTTTTTATTTTGAATCCCACGCTTCCCGCCCGGTATGATTGAAGCAACCCACTCACACGAAAGATCGCTTGATGCTGTACCGCATCGTCAACGCGCTGTTCCACCTGATTCACCTGGCGATCATTTTCTTCGTGATGTTCGCCTGGCTTTTCCCTGCGCTGCGTCTGGCCCATCTGGTGTTGATCCTGCTCACATTGGGTTCATGGTTCATCCTCGGCCGCTGGATGGGACGCGGTTATTGCCCGGTTTCCGACTTTCACTGGAGGGCCAAGGCCGCGCTGGGCGAAAGCCGGCCAAAAGGAAGCTACATCCATGTGATGCTGCAGAATCTCGCACGCCGCGAGCTGGATGCGGGGACGGTGGACAAGGTGGTCGTAGTCACGACCCTGGTGCTTGCCGGCATTTCGATCGCGCTCAATGTCGGCGCACTGCTTGGCCCGGTCAGCGGCTTGCCGGCCTAGATCGTAGTCGCCTCGTTGCCGAGCCCTGACGCCAGCCGGTAGCCATTGCGGCCCGACTGCTTCACGTCATACATCGCCTTGTCGGCCAGACGCACCAGCTGCGCGGGATGCAGGGTGTCGATGGGGTAGATCGCAATGCCGATGCTGGCGCCGACCTGCAGTACCAGCTCGCCGTCGCGAATCGGCTGGTGAATCGATGCGAGCAATTTTTCCGCCAGCGCGGCGATGTCTTCCGTCTTGTTGATCGCCCGCACCAGCAGCACGAATTCATCGCCGCCGGTGCGCGCCACGGTGTCCGATTCGCGCATGCAGCCGGTCAGCCGCTGGGCGATGGTCTTCAACACAGCATCACCGGCGGCATGTCCGTATTCATCGTTCACGCCCTTGAATCCATCCAGATCGATCAGCAGCACGGCAACCTGCTCGCGATTGCGCGCAGCGGCGGAAACGGCGCGCTCCAGACGGTCCTCGAACAGGCGACGATTTGGCAGGCAGGTGAGCGGATCTTCCAGTGCGAGACGGCGAATCTCTTCTTCCTGCCGGCGCTTTTCGGTGATATCGGTAATCGAGCCGACGAAGCGCGTCGCGCGTCCGCTCTCGTCCCACTGCGCCTGCCCCTGGCCGCGTACCCACACCCACGAGCCATCCGCGTGCCGCAGACGAAAGGTTTCGTTGATCGATGTGCGCCGGGCGACGTGGCTGTAAAAGGCCGCCTTCACCTGCTTGTGTTCCGCCGGATGGACGCGATCCATGATGGGCATCACCTCGTCCGCCACGGTCGATGCCGGCATGCCGATGATTTCGTAGAAGCGCGGCGAAAATGAAATCTCGCGCGTCACCATGTTGTAGTCCCAGATGCCGCTCTGCGAGGCGCGGATCACCAGCGCCATCTGCTCGCGGCTTTCGCGCAGCGCCGATTCGGCCCGCATCTGCTCGGTCACGTCGATCATGACGAACACCGACGGGCTGTTGGCCGCATTGTCGGGATCGACCACGCCGCCGCGAACCCGGCACCAGAAGCGGCTGCCGTCATCGCGTCGCAGATGTTCGGTGAAGGTAATCGATTCGCCGCGCGCGAACGCCTGCTGGATTTCCGCGCCGCGCGTAAGCCACTGTTCGCCGATGGCATACCATTTCTGTGTAGTCTGGCCGACGATATCCTCAATCGGCGCCTGCAGCATGCGCGCCATGAAATCGTTGCAATCCTCCACCACGCGGTTGCGGACGAAGATGATGCCCACCGGCGCATTGCTGAAGATGGCCAGCTGCTGCAGCAGCGCAGTGCGCAGCGCGAATTCGCGCTCCTTCAAAAGCGTGATGTCGTTCAGTATCGCGACGATGCCGCGGTCCGGATTGCCCGGCACGATGCTCTGCATGGTCGCGTCGCAGGTGATGATGCCGCCGGACTTGGTGCGGAAATCGTATTCCTGGTTAAAGGCCTCGCCACGGCGTAGCGCGGCGTAACCTTCCTTGCCGATCTCGTTCCACTTGGCCTCGTCGGAGTAATAGATTCGCGTCGGGCTGCCAATCAGCTCGTCGCCCTCGTAGCCCAGCAGCTTCGCGAATTGCGGGTTGTAATCGACAATAGTGCGGTCGCGGATAAACGCCACCCCCGCCGTCACCGATTCGAAAATCAGCCTTTGTTCGTGGTTGGTTTGCTCGATTCCGAGTTGCGAGCGTATCGATTCCAGCAGCGCGCTGCGAAACTCCATGAACGAGGCGACCAGTCCACCCGAAAAAACCACCACCATCGCGCCCATGGTGTTGTTGAGCGCGCCGCCCATGTAGATCAGCTCGCCGACCTGCGCCGCGATCAACGGTACATTGAAGCAGGCAAATGCACGCACGCTGGCGCCCAGAATGCCGGCGCTGCCCAGCGACATGCCGCCCAGCACGAATAGCGTGAACGCCTGCGATACCGGCGGCAGCGGCCCGATCAGCGCAAGACCGGCCCAGGCCAAACCCATCAGCGCCGCGCCGGTTGCTGCCGCGTTCTCCCACGCAAGCGGGCGCGTCGCGGCCGAACCGGAATCGCGTGCCGAGCGATGATAGGCGTGAGTCAGCGCAAGGCGGCCCAGACTGATCAACACCGTCGCCGCAAACCACACGCCCAGCGTGGTGTGATCGGCATCGCCCCAGAGAATGGCGGTAGTCAGCCCGGCGATCAGGATGGTGATGACCACTGATCGCGGCGCGAGGCGAAACAGCATGCCGACGCGCCGCACGTCGTGCTCGTGAATCGATTCCCGCTCGTTGGAATATTTATTGGCGGCCATGTGAGTGCAGTCCTACGTCTCTGTTCTACACCCGCGCCGCATGAGAGAGAAGCAAATTTTGGTTAAATTATCATCTGTTACGAGAATGCGAGCTGCTTGTATCGCTGCAAGTGTCAACTCGCATTCAAGCCCCTCTCCCGTTTACGGGACAAGGGAACACTTGAAGCGCAGCAGAGGGATTGGGGAGAGGGCGGATGGACGTATGTGAAGTTGTTTGCCACGAAGTATCCCCTCTCCCTCCGCCCTCCCCCGTAAACGGGGGAGGGGACCAAAAAAATGCGCGCGAGTTTGATGCGATGGGCGAAGTCGCTGGGGCATCCCAAGTGGGCCGAGGTTCTCCCTTTAGTCCCTCTCCCGCATGCGGGAGAGGGGTTGGGGAGAGGGCAGGTGGTCGCACATGAAGTTGTTTGCCACGAAGTATCCCCACTCCCTCTGCCCTCCCCCGTAAACGGGGGAGGGGACCAAAAAAGGCGCGCGAGTTTGATGCGATGCATGAAGTCGCAGGGTCATTCCAAGTGGGCCGAGGTTCTGCCTTTAGTCCCTCTCACGCAAGCGGGAGAGGGGTTGGGGAGAGGGGGCCAACGTGACGCGAACTTGGAGTGGCGTGCATGGAGCGACTGAAAGACAAACCCCAGCACCCACGAGCCTTTCCAGCCAAAAACACCCGGAAACCCGCACCAGTTCTCGGGTTTGACCTGCCCACATCGAATCCTGCACAGTCCAGCCATGAGCCTCAGCACTCTTATCCCCGGCGGCGTCTATCGCGTCACGCAGCCCTTCACCGACTGCCGCGGTACCCGCTACGAAACCGGTGAAACCTTCACCTATCACTCCACCAGCTATTGGGCCTACGACGGCGGGATCATGCTCAACTGCGCCGGGCGGCGCATCGATTTTCTGGAAGGCGAGAACGCCAACTTGATCGAAAACTTTTCCTCATACGTTGAGAAGATCGGCCAAAGCGATGCGCCGATTCCGCAGCCCGCATCGCAGCCGCTGGTGGCGGCGCATTCGTGGAGTTGGTGGGAAATCGCCGGCGCGATTGGCCTGGTGGCGGGTTCGATATTCGTCGTGGCCACCGAGCGGCCGCGCTTGAGTGGTGCCTACGTTTCGGCGTGGATAATCCTCGCCATCGCGGTGGCGTGGGGTGGATATGCGTTGATGCTCTGGCGTAATCGGAAAAAGTAGTCGAACGCGAGTATTGTTTCCGCGATGCAGACAAATAACCACTTGTCCCCGCGCAGGCGGGGACCCAAGTTGAATTTACTGCTATCGAACAAACTTGGATCCCCGCCCGGCGCAATCCTTGTGGTTGTTCGCGGGGGAAGGACATTATTGGTGACGAGTTCAATCACGAACACTTCGCCCTTTGCAAAAGAGCCGTCCTCAGCTGTCAATGGAGGGATTGAGCGAAATGTCGATACGGCCGAAGAACCACTTCCCCCTTTGAAAAAGGGGGAGAGCTTGCGAGGGGGCCGAGGGGGACTTTCGGTGGCCACACATTGACTTCGCCCGGCCAGCCTAATCCATCCCCCTAAGTTTTTCGACAAAAAACCAAACCGGTGCTACAGTCTAACAACTGTTAGCCGCCCGATCCGAGGCCGCAGCAGTGGACCCGCAGTGAATAAGCTGTAGAAATGCCTGGGGAGGCCACCGATGTCGCGCACGAAGTGGATTGGCACTTTTGTTCTCAACGTTATTGGGCTGACGGCGATCGCCATCGGCTCTCCGGCACTCGCGCAATCCCCAGCTACGCTCCCCCCGCACGACAAACTCCTGCGCGAGATCTATCAGGAACTCATCGAGATCAACACCACCGATTCGGTGGGCGATTGCACCGAGGCCTCGCGTGCGATGGCGGCGCGGCTGAAGGCCGGCGGCTATACCGATGACGAGATGCAAGTCATCGTCCCACCCGGCGGGCCAAAGAAGGGCAACCTCGTCGCGCGGCTGAAAGGAACGGGGGCCAAGAAACCTCTCATGCTGCTCGCGCACATCGACGTCGTCGAAGCCCGGCGCGAAGACTGGGTGCGTGACCCGTTCAAGCTCATCGAGGAGGACGGCTACTTTTACGCGCGCGGCGTCAGCGATGACAAGGCCATGGCCGCGATCCACGTCTCCAACATGATCCGCTACAAGCAGGAGATGCGCACCGGCAAGTTCGCCCCCGCGCGCGACATCATCCTCGCGCTCACCTGCGACGAAGAGCACGGCGATTCCAAATTCAACGGCGTCGTCCATCTGCTGAAAAATCACCGCAACCTGATCGACGCCGAAATCGTCATCAACGAAGGTGGCGGCGGCGTGATGGACCGGAACGGCAAGCCGCAGTTTCACGCCATCCAGGCCGGGGAAAAGATTTTCCAGAACTTCCAGCTGGAAGTGACCAACCCCGGCGGCCACAGCTCCGCACCCAAGCGCGACAACGCCATCTACCACCTGGCCGAAGCGCTAAGCAAACTTTCCAAGTTCGAATTCCCGTTCAAGCTTTCGCCGATCACGCGTGCTTATTTCGAGCGCCGCGCCGCGATGGAAAGCAACGGCCCCTCACCCTCGATAGCCGCCGACATGCGCGGAATACTGAAGGAGCCGCCGGACCTCAGGGCGATGGAGCGCCTCACAGGCCTAAGCCCGACCTACAACGCCGCCGTGCGCACCACCTGTGTCGCCACCATGGTCGATGCCGGCCACGCCAGCAACGCATTGCCACAGCGCGCCCGCGCGACGGTGAACTGCCGCATCCTGCCCGGCGAAAAAGTGACCGACATTCAGGCCACGCTCACACGCGTGATCGCGGATGCGAGAGTCAGCATCACCGCGATGGGCAACGCCACCGAAGCCGCGTTGCCGCCGCTGACGCCGGAACTGATGAAAGCCGTCGAGAGCATCACCGCCGACATGTGGCCCGGCGTTCCCGTCATCCCCAGCATGATCGCCGGCGGCACCGACGGCCGATTCCTCAACAACGCCGGCATCTGGACCTACGGCATCAGCGGCATCTTCACCCCGCCCGAAGGCAGCAACGCGCACGGGCTAAACGAGAAGCTGCCGGTGAAGTCGCTTTATGAGGGGCATACGTTTTTGTATTGGTTGGGGAAGAGGTTGGGCGCGTGAAATTAAGTTGTCCTGTATTTACAAATTAACCAAAGATCGTAAGTATTTGATTTTTCTAGTTAATCAAAATGTGACCAAACTGCAAAATGTATTATTTGTAACAACTGCGGGAATAAATGGTTCCGTGCCGTTGATTCGAGCGAATAATTCCGACTTCATTTGTTTTTTATTTTAGAAACTCAGATATTTGATGAGCACTATTACAGCAGTAGATTTGTTCTGCGGTGTTGGAGGGCTTACACACGGCTTGCAGCGCGCAGGAATAGATGTTGTGGCTGGCATTGACTTTGATGACAGCTGTGAGTACGCGTATGCAACAAACAATCGCGGAATATTCATTCACGCAGATATTTCAGAGTTAAAGGGGGCAGATCTGGAGGCTTTGTTTCCCAAGGACGGAATGCGGCTGCTTGCAGGCTGTGCGCCGTGCCAACCGTTCTCCCAGTTGACAAAAAAAAATAAGAAAAAAAATGATGAACGAAACTCGTTACTCCGACATTTTGGAAGGCTAGTAGCTGATTTGCGCCCGGAGTTTGTCACGATGGAGAACGTGCCAAATGTGCGGTATGACCCAGTATTTGATTTTTTTATAGATACCCTGAACGAGAACGGGTACTTAGTTTCCCATCAAGTCGTCAATTGCGCGGACTACGGAATTCCTCAACGCAGGAAGCGTTTTGTGTTGCTCGCGTCGCGGATCGGCGAAATCAAACTCGTTCCACCAGATCAGGAGAAGTGCAGCTTACGCATGGCAATCGGCAATCTTGATCCAATCGCGAGTGGCGAGTCTTCTCCGAACGATTTTTTGCATCGTGCTAGAACGCTTTCAGAGATCAATCTTCGAAGGATACGTGCGTCAAAACCCGGTGGTAGTTGGGAGGATTGGGACGACGATCTAAAGTTGGCCTGCCACAAGCGAAAGCAAGGGCAGTCATTTAAGTCCGTCTATGGCCGGCTGACGTGGGATGAGCCAAGTTCAACAATTACTACCCAGTTCTATAACTGGGGCACGGGTAGATATGGGCATCCTGACCAAGATAGGGCATTGTCCTTGCGCGAAGGTGCGACTATTCAGTCATTTCCGTTGACGTATCAGTTCGCGCCGACAGCCGAAGACGTATCGTTTTCTACGATTGGCAGGCAAGTAGGCAATGCGGTGCCAGTCAAACTGGCGGAGGCGATTGGACGATCAATAGTAGAAGCGGCCTCCTAAGTTCGAGGCGATTGATTTTACCGAAGAGCGGCGGAGAGGCTACATGGTGGCAATTCACAAGTACACAATGAAACTCGATATGCGAGTGCTGGAGCATTTAGGCATCAAGTTGTATAGCAATGCTGCCGCAGTGTTGTCGGAGCTTGTTGCAAACTCGTGGGATGCAGATGCGACTATGGTTCGGGTGAGTTTGGAGAACGAGAAAATCACTATTTCCGACAACGGAAATGGCATGACCACAGAGGAACTAAACAAGAGGTTTTTAGTTGTTGGTTATGACAAACGAAAATCAGAAGGGTCAAGTTCTGGCAAATTTGAACGACGCTTTATGGGGCGAAAGGGTATTGGGAAATTGTCCGTCTTTTCCATTGCGCGCTGCGTTGATGTTTATTCGGCTTCCAAGGCGGAAAAGAACGGGCTTCGCCTTGAGTTGTCGGCAATTGAAACAGCAATTAAATCGGACGCTGAATATCATCCTGAGGAACTGGTGTACCGCGAGGACTTAGCGCCTACCGGTACAACTATTGAACTCACTGGTCTGAAGAAGAGTCGAGTTGGAACGACAGCGGCGGCACTCCGGAAGCGCTTGGCGAGGCGCTTTGCGATCATTGGACGAGAAGGCCTGAACGGCGACAGATTTGACGTCACCATAAATAATTCTCCGATTGGTCCGGGTGATCGAGACGACTTAAAAGCCATTGAGTATCTTTGGGAACTGGGAGGCTCGGAGGTGATTCCAGCTAGCGAAACACCAAAGCTCCGTAAGCGATTCACTGTGGCCGATAACAAGGCCGGGTCAAATCAGGATTGGATGGTAGAGGGGTGGTTTGGCGCTTCCATTAAACCGTCTGACTTGGACAAAGACTCGGACGCTGGAAACCTTCGTTCGCTTGTCGTGCTTTCGCGAGGACGTTTAATTCAAGAGAACATACTCGACAAGCTAGGGTTCAATGGCGTGTTCGGCTCGTATCTTACGGGGCAAATACATGCTGACTTTCTGGATCTAGACGATCGAGAAGACATAGCGACAAGCGATAGGCAGCGGCTGATTGAAGACGATGAGCGAGTTACGGCACTCTTAGCCTACCTTAGGAAGACCGTTGTTGACGCAGCAGATCAATGGGCTAGCTTGCGTAGAGAAGCCAGATCCGAGGAGGTCGAAACAAAACAGCCTGTCTTGAAGGATTGGATCAATGGTTTGCCTGCATCTCAGCAGGTTGCCGCGCGAAACATGATGGGTCTTATTCAGGAACTTGATATAGATGCGGCAAAGGAAAGTGATCGTAAGACATTGTTTAGGTCTGGCGTGCTGGCATTCGAACGTTTGCGCTTGCGTGAAGCCTCACACAATTTTGAGAATCTTGAGTCTTTGTCTGCTGAGCAAATGTTGAATTTGCTGGCCACGCAAGATGATTTAGAAGCGTCGCTGTACCGGGACATTATTGCAGCGCGCATTGAAGCGATTAGGCAGTTTAAGAATCTGACCGACGAAAATGAAA